>NZ_JACJPG010000572.1 GCF_014695955.1 Leptolyngbya sp. FACHB-36
CCAAGGTGTAATCGGAGTCGTGGTGGTAATGGATGACGCTGGCGGTCTTGTCAATGTTGGTGGGTTTGATCCATGCCTCTAGGGTCAAGTCGTTGTCAGAGTTGAGCTTTTTGGACGGGCTGGCTGCGATCGCCAGGTAGTCGTCCTGACCGTCGAATCGCATCGCCTGACCAGGGACATCGGCAATCCATCGAGCAGAACGGGTTGGAGGATCGGTCACGAGTCGGGCAGCAGGGGTATTACCGACTTCACCCTGCGGACGATCGTTGACCGCGACAAACAGAAGCGAACCCAGTGCCGGATTGCTGTTTGGTCCTTCTACAACATCCACGTTGGCGTAGTCGTAATAGTAAGGATCGGTTTCGTCGGTGCTAGCTGCGCCATTCAGCACCCGAACAAACTTTTCGGCATGGCGGGGGACATCCTGCCAGACTTCTTTGATGCCGAGAGCCGTAGATTCGAGCGTAGATTCGAGCGTGATTGTACAGGTTGTGGGAGTGCTGCCATTCTCGACGGCGATCGTGGCGGTATCCAGCAGGGAGCCTGCGGTCCGAGCAACCAGCGTAATGCTTCCAGCTTCGACCAAGGAAATCGCCGTTCCTTCAGGGATGGAATTGGTCAGTTGAATTGGCTCGATCGCAACTGTGGTTGCATCCTTCGCCACTCGCTCTTTTACCGTGACGAGAGTGGTTCCAAGTTTAAGCGTTGCTCCAGCAGAAATCGATCGCCGCACAGCATCGGCACTTCTAATGAGGCTGAACTGAGCCACGGTGCCAGAGAGCGATCGCGCCAGCTTGCCAACGGGCACAATGGAACTTGCATCCAGACTGTAATTAGCTTTTGCCGTCAGGGGATCGTAGTAAGCAACCGAAAACTTTTCATCCTGCGCGGCAAAGTAAAGGGCAATTCTGCCGTTGGCGCTTTCGAATAAAAGCGGAGCGCTTTCGATGGAGTTCAACCGCGAGCTTCTAAATTGAGCAAACCGCAGGATTGCTCCCGATACGCTTAATCCGGTTGAGTCGATGGTTTGCAGCGGCATCGGCTGTTCACCCGACGTGATCGAGGGAAGCTCGATGACGCTGGGCAGTTCAGCTAGCTTGCCATTCCGGGAAACGCCAAAATCGATCACCGCAATTTCTATGGTTCCTTCACCTACTTTCCTAACGCCAACGGTCAACATGACTCGCGCATTTTTCTTCAAGGGCTTGGGTTCGTTGTCGTAGCCCGTTGCGCCTTCTTCTTGCTGGTAGTAGAGCAGCGCAGAGATGCCTGAGGCAATGGTGCAATTGTCAATTTTGAAGCCTGTTTGAGACATTTCTGTCGTTTCGATCGGCGCATCTGACCAAGTCCACGCAACTGCTCCGTGAATGCTGCCATGATTCGCGTTAGCAAGCTCGCTGTGCAGGGCGCGATCGGTGACTCTCGTTCCTACTCCGTCGTCGCAGCGCCAGTATCCGACTAAACCAGGCTCATTTCCTTGCAGGCGACGATGCAGGCTGGCAGAGAGGTCGGCTTCGGTCCGAGCTACTGACCAGCAGCGAATTTCGTCAATTTTGCCCTTAAACGGTGCCGTGCTCTTATGCTCCGGCTGCCCTTTGTTATCTGCTGGACGAATTTTGCCGAAAAACAGGCTAGACAAGGTGGGTTTGGAACCCGCTAATTTATCATCCTTTAATTGCCCTATCAGTTGACCATTCAGGTACAGTTGGGCGATCGCAGTGCCAGCACTCGTTTTGTAGTTCCAGCTAACCGCAACGTGATGCCAGTAGCGAGTCGATGGCACAGGCTGTTCGGCGTTTAACACAAAGTCTTTATCAGTGGCATCTTCAAACCCAAACCGCAATTTTTGGTTTGCGATCGCCAGATAGAAATATTTCACATTCAGGATGGGATCTGCATTGCCGATCGGATTAAAGGTTGTAGAGGCATCAACGAGAATTTGATCCTCTAGCGACGCGAATTTCACCCAAAACTCCAGGGTGCCTGAGTCAGAATTAACCACATTTGGCAACTCAACATAGCCATTCCCGTTGAATTTCAACCCTGACTTTGCGGCTCCAGTCGTGCTGGTGGCTGGCATTCCTTGAAGATTGAATAACCCATCTTTAGAGCGCTCGATATTCAGGGATTCAATTTGTTCAGTCACTTTGTTATAGGCAAAGATTTGCCAGCACTGAACTTCAGGAAGTTTGGTCGGCAGCAGCAGCACACTGAAGCGTCCATTGATCAAATTTTTGACCATATCAAGCTGCTGCGTCGGTTCATAGAAGAAGTTGCCTTCCATGTCTTTGCTGCCCAAGGTATCCTTACGATTTTGGGGGCGAAATTTATTCCGGCTGCGTTGGTATCGCACTTCTAGCTTGCGTTTGAGTTCTGTACCAACC
>NZ_JACJPG010000573.1 GCF_014695955.1 Leptolyngbya sp. FACHB-36
TCGAGTGATCACGCGGGGACTGATGAGTCTTCGATCGTGGATGCCGCGCTGACAATGGTGATGGGTGGCGACATGGTGAAAGTAGTTGCTTGGTACGATAACGAGTGGGGCTACAGTCAGCGTGTGGTTGACTTGGCTGAGACGGTTGCTCAGAAGTGGGTGGCATAGCTGTTAGTGCCCGATCGTTAGCTGTTGATCGCGCTGCTAAGCAATCTGGTTAAGCGTCCTCTAATCACAAACTGGATCCTGGGTTCACTCCCGCGTTCTCTTAGTAGAAGGCGGGAGTGATTACGTTTAAAGGCTTAGCCCACGTACTCGACAGCAAGAGTCGGAGTGGGAACCGCATCAGGACAGGGAAACGGCTTTCTGAATGAGAAGGCATGGGACGTAGATCCGTGCTGGCGCAAATGCTCCAGCCGTGCTTTTGCCTCGGCAATGGTGGGCAGGTGTCCGGCGGGAATCCACCACAGCGACAGAATGGGCTGATTGGATTTCTCAAACCAGCGTTGTCGATCGCGCATGACGCTGGCATGGGCGCTGCGGTAGACGTAATCAGACAGCGCCTCTAGCGATCGCCAAACCGTTAGCGTAATCAAAATTCGATCGTCGTCGAATGCCCGAATGCTGGTGGCATCGTCTGCTCCTTCGCTGCGGAGCCGCCAAACAAAGCCCGGATCGCTATCGGCGATCGCATTAATGGCTCGGATCTGCGCCACAAACTCTGCCATGCATGGATCGTGCAAAGGCGCACTCAACGTTGCGGTATTCACTTGCGCGAGGTGATACCGTTCGCCATAGGTTCGCTGCATTGTTAAGAAGCTCAAAAAGAATATTAGAACCTTCCCATAGTCATCTGTCTAAAGTCGTATGTTTGACGACCAATTGAACATGCTTCGCAGTCAGGTTGAATCTACCCGCGATCTGATTGCGAAACACGAAGCGCTAACGGCTGAACTGTGGGCTCAGCTACAGACGCTAGAAGCCTTGTGGGAGGAGCACCAACGCCAAACCGATGAAGCGGAGTGAGGCGATCGGTACTAAACTGCGCTCAAGTTGTAGCGGCTAGCTTAAACGCATGTCCTGATACGCCAAGTTCTTTTTCGTGGTACAAATGTACGTTTGTGCAGATTGTGTGGTACAAAAGTATCATTTGGTGAATAACCCGCAGATACAGCGGTTCTCGCTTCGTTGATGTACATTCAACCCCTCCCCAGCCCTCTCCCTTTCGGAGAGGAAGCAAGATTTTCCCCCTTCCCTTGCAGGGAGGGGGCAGGGGGTAGGTTCTCTGGACGTACCGCACTGAATTGGGAAAAGCTATAGGCTGCACAGAACTCGGTTGTTCATCCATCTGGTGAGTTTCGAGGACTGAAACACTCATGCAACAGCGATCGCATAACGCAAATCTAAAATACCTGCTGGCAGGCGGGTCAGTTGTAGCAGCATTCGGCTTGCTGATAGATCCCCGCGCCCTACTGCCTCCGACCCAGCCCGTTGCCGCCGAAGTGTGCCAAGAGATTGTACAACGGCAGGCGCGGCTGTCGAGGAGTAAACTGTCGCGATTGCTAACCGTGCCAGAACGATCGAACAAAGCAGCGGTGCGACAAATTGTGCAAACGCCGTATTGCACGCTGCCACCCTTGCGCGTGCGATCGGGACCCACCGCTCAGCGGGAAGCGTATCCGCTGGAGTTTGACCCGCAAACCTGGTTGATTGTGCTGTACGAGGACAATGAATATGCTGGGTATTCGTTCAGCTTCCGTCATTAAAGCGCTTGGCGTCGCGATCGTCTGCCTCGGATTGCTAAACGGCTGCACGCAACCCGACACCTCCGAACCGCCACTCGATATTCGCCTCTATCAAGCGTGGCAGCTGCAACCCGGCGACACGGTTGCAGGCTATACGGTTGTGGGTGGACTGGGCGACATCTCGATCGCCCTTAACCGAAATGCTATCTACGCGCCGTTTGATGGTCGCGTTCAGCGCGATCCTAAAACCTGCGTGTTCTTCTCCACGCCGGACGTGCCCGCTTATCTGTTTCGTCTCTGCGGTCTAAAAAATCCTCGCCTCGGATCCATTCGCCAAGGAGACGCTATTGGCAGTGGATCGACGCTGCAATTCGCCACACTGCGAAAGCAGCCCAACGGAACCTGGGCGATCGTCGAACCCAGCAAAGACATTCTGGAACGCATGCTAAAACCCAATCGCTAACGCTTCTCACCCGCCATGAAACTCATTTCCCTGTGGGCGATCAATCTTGTCGTCTGCCTGCTAAGCTTTGCGTCTGCTGCCTACGCCGATGAGGTCGCCCTAAGCTTTGATCCTCCCTCTCTGCCAATTGAGGACGCCAACCCGCCTGTACTGGAGAAGCCGCCAGTGAGCCAGCAGGGCACTCCTCCAACTCCTTCCAGGACCGCACGATCGAGCGTGGGCGATCGTGCGGCTCTGTTCTCTGGTGGCAGCGATTCCCTCGTTGCCCGCGCCGTGGGACATGCAGAGGGCACTCGTACGTCAGACGGCGGCAAAACCCGCGCCTACTATGGACACACCGATCCTGGAAACGGCGTGTGGAATCGGGGCACCTTCTCCTACCAGTTTGGCAACGCCCAGAATCTATCGGCTGAAGAGTCCGATCGGCAGCAGCTAGCCAAGCTAAAAGCGCACCACCAACGCTTGCAGCAGCGGGCAAACGGCTTAGGGGTAGACTTAACGCTGGAGGAAGAGCTGAACGCGATCGATCTAGCAAACCAAGCACCACTGGCGGCGTTGGGGTCTCCTGGCTATGTAGAGCGGTTAAAGCAAGCGCATCAACAAGGACTGCGTGGCTCAGATGCCGTGCTGTGGGCGCGGGTGCAGTCCTATTGGGATCCTCAGCGGAACGGGTGGGACGCTCCCGGATTAGGCAATACGCAGGCTCGAATTGAGCACGACCAAAATCGACGGCAGCAGGCGATCGCGGAAACAGTCCAGTCTTACCAACCAGTGAAGCCGCCGAAACAGCACGTTGCAGACACTATTATCTTTCAGGACTTGCCACGCGATCGACGCCGCTAATGTCCATTTCAATGATCTTCGTGTAAAGCGGCTTCACTGCGATCGCTCCTCAGTCTAGTCACTCACCAAAATTCGGCAACAAGCTATAGTGGACGGTACACGCGGTAGTTGAGGTTTGGGAAGATATTGTCGATCTCTTCTACCTTTTCTAGCCAGCCAGAATCGACTTTGCTTTGCTTAATCTCGTCGTAGAGTTTGTGGAAGCGCATCAGGTGCGATCGCGTCCGGCGCACTGCATAGGGCACCATCGTTCCGGTCCGCATGATAAATGCCCAGTCTGAAGACTGCGCCAGCAGCAGTTCCCGCGCCGCCTGATTCAGCGCTCGCCATTGCAGTTCGTCTTCCGGTTCCTGCTTAGCAATTTCAATCATCCGCTCAGCAGCTTTGTGCAAGTGTGGATAGATCCAGGCGTTCGTGTCGTTTAGCCAATACTCGTGGAAACCTTTGTAGCCCCAGCTAGACTGCGACGGGTGGCACACTTGCTGCGTTGGGTTGTCGCGCAGGTAGTCTGCCAAGTGCGTCATTTCGTAGGTTCCTTGATCAAACCAGCTTTTGCGGAATAGATAGTCAATAAACCAGGGACCTTCATACCACCAGTGCCCAAACAGTTCCGCATCGTAGGGCGACACGATAATCGGCTTGCGCTGCATAATATCGTGGAGATGCCGCACCTGCCGCTCTCGGTTGTACATAAAGTTCCCCGCGTGCTCAGCCGTCTTCTCCCGCGCCCAGTACGGGTCGTAAAGCTGCTTGTCGCCCAGCCCTAAGCCGCGCCCGGTAATCTTGTGGTACTTAATTCCCACATTTTTGCGCTGACCGTTCGGCATGACGTAGGGCTTGATGTAGTCGTACTCTGCATCCCAGCCCAAATCGCGGTAGAACTCTCGATACTCGGCTGCACCGGGGTAGCCAACTTCTGATGACCAGACTTGCTGCGACGATTCGTGATCGCGTCCGAAGGCAGCGACTCCCGTGGTTGTAAAAATTGGGGCATAGGTACCAAAGCGGGGACGGGGACGAGCGTAGAGAATACCGTGTCCGTCTGTGAGAAAGTAGCGCAGTCCGGCGTCTGCCAGCATCCGCTCTACGCCTTCGTAGTAGGCGCATTCGGGAAGCCAGATGCCTTTCGGCGGACGCCCAAATGTTTCTTCGTAGTGCTCACAGGCGACTTTGATTTGCCCCCAAACTGCCTGCGGGTACATCTTCATTAACGGCAGGTAGCCGTGAGTGGCACCGCAGGTAATGATCTCCAGATTGTTGCTTTCGGCAAACTGATTGAATGCCTTGATCAGGTTGCGATCGTACTTCTCCCAAACATTTCGGACCTGGTTAAATTCTTTAGCGTAGTGCTCTGCTAAATAGCGCAAGTGCCCATTATGTGTGTTCCGCTCCACCTCCATCTCTGCGAGTTCTTCTAACTGAGCGAGGTGGTTGTCGTAGCGCTCTTGTAGCAGTGGATCGAGCAGCATCGACACCAGTGGCGGCGTCATGCTCATGGTGATCTTAAAGTCTATGCCATCCCGTTTTAGTCCCTCGTAGACCTGAAGCAGCGGAATATAAGTTTCGGTGATCGCCTCAAACAGCCATTCCTCTTCGAGTACGTAGTCGCTTTCTGGGTGGCGGACGAAGGGCAAGTGGGCGTGCAGAACCAGCGCAAGATAGCCGATACTCATAGGTCTTCGGGATTGGGATGATTGGATTGTAAAGCGAAACGGCGATCGAAAGTGCGGCGGGTTCAACCAGTTTTGGTGCCGCAATGAGACGTGAAGAATAGGAAGCAGAAAGTAGGGGTAAAGCGGCAGCGAACTGAGGCTAACGGTTTAAGTCAGCTAAATTCCACAATTTGAATTCAACGAAACGGTTTTTTGGGAGTATTCTGAAGAGTAAATTTCTTTCCAAATTTAGGGCTTTCACGTCGTCCTTACCTATGCCTTACCCCAATCTTCTGGCACTTGCGAAACAGGGCGATCCTGAGGCGATCGCTGCCCTAATGAATTTGGCGCTTGAGTCACGAGGAGTGATAGCCAAAGCCATGAAGATTGGCGACTATTTACACATTTCATTGACTGCCGAGCGAACTTTAAATCAGCAGACATTAGTTGAGTTTACCCGGAAAGGACTGCAAGAACTTAACACAGACGCTATTCAAACCATCAAGATTTACGCATTCCGACAGAACGAAGATCTGCCAATTTGGACCACCGTGTTTACGATTAATCGCGTGGGTGAAGCAGCAGGAACGGACGCTACGATCGCTGCCGCAACTAATCACGCTTTAGGACCAACAGACGCTAAAGCCAACGCCAAATCGTTATCGTCTAGATTGAGTCGGTATCAGCAGCAGCTACAGCAAACGATGCAAGCATTTTATGCAGCGCTTCGCTCGCCCGAAGGACCGCCGCTACCAAACCGCCGCTTGACCGTTCTGATTGCGGGAGCGGTAACGATCGGAGCTTTTTTGTCTGGCGGCGTGATTGCGATGATTGCCAATTCATCTCACACTGAAAACGTTGCTCAGTCGATAGGCTCGGTACCCTCAGTGACTACCAACAGTCCCTCATCTGCTAGCACAGAGGCTAAACAAACTCGCGGTGATCCGCAAACCGAAGCCAAGAATTACTTGATTAAGATGAATCAAGCGCAACAGACGTTTTATCAGCAGAAAAAACGATTTGCCACTAACTTGGAGGAGCTTGAGCGCTCTGCTTCTATTCTGTCTCACAGCTACGTCTATTCCTACAAGTTGACTGTTCGTAAAACTCAGTCCCAGTTAACTGCCACTCCGAAAAGCAACGGATTAAAAAGCTATACGGCAGCGGTGCTGCCAATAAAGTCGGCAAAGACCGATCGTGCCAGTGTTGTGACAATTTGTGAGAGCGCCCAACCGTCTAAAACGCCTCCTGCGATGCCTCAAGTCGTTAGCAAAACAGCTCAGTGCGCTTCTGGTTCGACAAAAGCGCTGTAATTTCGCGCAATCTCGATCGCCGCAGACACCAAGTTACAAGTGCCAGAATGGAGTCAGACTCTTAGGATGGTGATTCGGTATGGGCAGTATTACCAGCTTTTTTTTCGGGGCGCTTCTGATTCTCCTGGCATCGGGTCTGAAGCTCGATCGAGAATACCAGCGCGGCGTTATTTTTCGACTTGGACGGACGCGGGGCATTATGGGACCCGGCATGTACTGGATTGTCCCCTGGATTGACCAGAAAGTTCAGGTGGATGTTCGCACCAAAACCGTGAATATTGAGCCGCAGGAAACAGTGACAGCCGACAGCGTCACGATTCGGGTAAACGCGGTTCTATACTATCGAATTCTTGATGCGTCAAAGGCAATTAATCGGGTTGAAAGCTATGAGATGGCAGTCTATCAAATTGCCTTAACAACGCTGCGAAATGTCGTTGGTCAGAATATTCTAGATGACGTTCTACAAAACCGAGACAAGATCAATGTACGGGTCCAAGAAATTGTCGATGAAATTACGGAACCGTGGGGAGTTGTCATCGAGCGAGTAGAGATGAAGGATGTCGAAATTCCACCGGAAATGCAACGAGCGATGGCAAAAGAAGCCGAAGCCATTCGGGAGAAACGCGCCCGTTTGATCAAGGCGGCAGCCGAGCAGGAAGCGTCCATAAAGCTAGCAGAAGCCTCACGAAACATTAGCGCCAATCCGTCTGCATTGGAGCTACGACGGTTGCAAATGCTGACTGAAATTGGCGCAGAAAATAATACGACGACAATTATTATGATGCCGTCGGACTTTGTGAATTTAGCGCGGCGCTGGTCGGGAGTCGATGAGGCGTCTGAGGCACGCCCGTTTGATCCAGAGGTTCTTTTTTCCAAAAAAGTGACTGAGAAACAGCCTTTAGATCGTCCTGAAAACCACGATCGCTAATCCGCTGAATCAACGGAGGGCAGCGTCGCTACATTCTGCTCCCAGTTGACACCATCAAACGGCTCAACGCGAAACTGCTTCAGCACATCGCCGTCTAAACAGCGAATATTGACATCGATCGCGTCTGGGTGGGATCGCGGACGGTAAAATGCGTGAATTCCACAGGTTTTGTAAAACCTGTGCTTTGCGACACCCGTATTGAAGGTATACATTGTCAGTGCGTTTTCCCCCCGAAGAAGGGTAAAGCGACCGATCGGCACGATCAGGTGCAGGAACCCTTTTTTCCGGCAGATCGAGCAGTTGCAGTCGCACACAACGTGTTCATCCTGCTGCACGGCAACCTGAAAGCGCACGGCTCCGCAGTGGCAGCCCCCTTCATAAATAATTTTCTCGTTCATACTTCTCTAAGCGGTTTGGCAGTGTGTGTTACAAAATTGACCGTCATGGGCAAACTGACAGTAGAGATGAGCGAAGGGGGACTGGCTTGTGCAGGCAACAAAACAGCAGCAAATTGTGGTTTACTTCATCGAAGAAGCCAAAGAGCACCTCGACACGATTGAACAAGGATTGCTTTCGCTTGCCGCAACGATGGCGGATGCCGAGCGCCTGAATGAGTTGTTCCGAGCGGCTCACTCAGTCAAAGGCGGAGCCGCGATGCTGGGGTTCAACGGCATTCAGAAAGTGGGGCACCACCTAGAGGACTGCTTCAAATTGCTCAAAGACCATTCCGTGCCAGTCGATCGCCCTCTAGAAGATTTATTTTTACAGGTGTTTGATGTTTTAAAGGCGCTTATTGAAGAACTTCAGTCGCCTTACGGTTTTCAAGAGCAGGTCGCTGAGAAAGCGGTGCGATCGGCAGAACCCAAATTTGTGGAACTGGAGCACTATTTGAATCATTTGATTCGTAACATCGCAGGCGCTAGCCCATCGATTTCTGCAAGCCAATCGTCGGCAGCTAGTCCCGATACTACCGCACGGATTTATGCCGTGCTGAAGCGGCTGTTGCAGCTATTCAAACAGGGGGACACGCCAGCGAATCGGCAGCAGTCCGCGACACTGTGCGCTCGCATCAGGCAACTGCATCCTAGCTCAGAGTGGCAAGGGCTAACTCAGGTAGCTCAGACAGCGATCGCTAACCCAAAGAATTCTTACCAAACTCTTGCACCGTTGGTGATTAAAGAGTTGAAGCAAGCCACCGACTTAATTGCGGTCGGACGCGCAAGCGAGATTATTCCTAGCCAATCACTGCAGCGTCTTGGTGCTGCGCCGATCGCGTCAGTCGCTCAGTCCGTTGCATCCACTCCGGCGGCTGTAGTGCCTTCCAGCCGTCAATCTGTGAGTACATCGTCGATTACAATTCCTGCAGAGCCGCGCGCGGCTGCAAAGGTGCTTCTAACTACGTTTGATAAACAGCAGCTGATTGAATTAGCAGAGTTTTTGATGAAAGCGATTCAGTGAGTAGCTGTTAGGAATGAGTATCCGGCGGCGGCTAGCGACTTGCTGTTCGCGTTAAACGATGTTTAAGCCAGGAATGAGTTAGGGGAAACTAGTTTTTTGTTAAAAGACCACGATCGCGGTCTTTTTTTCGGCATGAAAAAAGAGGAAGCAATTTGCTTCCTCTAAAGCTTTGAACCCACATGGATAACAATGAATGCGGAGGCTGGTTAGTAAGCCAGACCCATACTCCGAGTCGTCTCGGCTCCTAGGTAAACGCGAACGCTTAAGAAGTCAGTTGGGCAAGCAGTTTCGCACCGCTTGCAGCCAACACAATCTTCCGTGCGAGGAGAAGACGCAATCTGTTGTGCTTTGCAGCCGTCCCAGGGAACCATCTCTAGAACGTCTGTAGGGCACGCACGAACGCACTGAGTACATCCAATGCAAGTATCGTAGATTTTGACTGTATGCGACATGTTATTAAAGGCTCCAAATGAATGCTTGACACTTTGCAGTATCGATTAGCTAGCGGTTTTAACGGCGAGCTTTTACCGCTAAAGGTTTAGAGTCAAGGCTAAGTCTACCGCACCGCCTGAAACCTCTCAGAGGAAAGGCTACAAAACTTCAAACAACGTAATGGGAGTGGATAAAACTTCCATTACGCAAGATCCAGTTTCTCTAGAACTGGACGAGTGGAAACGATGTGACGATCGAGCCCCAGTTGGCTCGGACTGATGCCAAGCGCCAGCGATACAAGCTGCGGCAAATGCAGCACGGGCAATCCCAGCGTCTTTCCAATCACGCGCTCGACCTCGGGCTGGCGCGAGTCCAAGTTTAGGTGGCAGAGGGGGCAGGGAGTAACGATACAGTCTGCACCAGAGGCGATCGCATCTTGGATATGCATTCCTGCCATCTTGAAGGCTTGATCCGTGGCGTAGCTAGAAAGGGGCCAACCGCAGCACTGGGTGCGTCCTCGGTAGTAGACGGGTGTAGCTCCGACTGCCTGAAACACATTTTCCATTGACTGTGGATTAAAGGGATCATCGTGGGGTAGCTTGTCTTGAGCACGCAGAAGGTAGCAGCCATAGAAGGCAGCACACCTGAGATTCGAGAGTTTGCGCGTGACCCGCGCTTGCAGCGTCTCTAAGCCATAGTCGCCTACCAGTGCCCATAGCAGATGCTTCACCTCTGAAGTGCCCCGGTAGGGAGAGCATCCCTCTTGCTTTAAGAGTTCATTGACTTGCTCAACATACGCTGGATAACTAGACTGTCGCTGTTTCAGGCGATCGTCCACGTGCCCAATCACGCCTTGACACGTGCTGCAATGAGTCAGTAGCGGCAGATTGAGTTCTTCTGCTAGCGCAATGTTGCGGGCGTTAACGCTATCCTCTAGCAGTTGCGAGTCCTCCTTAAAGGTGCCAGAGCCGCAGCAGGACGCTTTCTTAAGTTCGATCAATTCGATGCCTAATGCCTGCGCTAGCGCACTAGTGGATTGGTACAGCTCCCGACAGGCTCCCTGAGCCACACAGCCGGGGAAGTAAGCATATCGAAGGGGGGAGGTCATGGGTAAGGGAGAGGGGACGAGGGGGTGGAGATTGGGGCAGAACGTTCAAATTTCAGCCGCTTCCAAATCTTCTTCTTAATAATCCCTATTGTGACGGACTCAACCACAAACCCCCACGACTCCTGTGTAACCTGGCATTGGCTAATTTTATTTCTCCCGCTCCCACCATGCCAGTTGCGAAAACGCCCACGCTTGAGTTGGACGATCGCGCTTTCGGATAAGATGAAAAAATGCTCGAAATGACACGTTTACCTAGTAGCGAGATGGGTTATCTCGGACGGGGGACTGCCAACTGTAAGAGCGATCGTCCTGGCACAACCGTTGCCGTTGCATCCAACGAGGAAATTATGAGCGCGACCGAAATTTTTGAGAAAGTTCAGAACATCGTGGCCGAGCAATTAGGCGTTGAAGCCAGCGAAGTTGTTCCCTCTGCCAGCTTTGCCAACGATCTGGGAGCAGACTCCCTGGATACCGTTGAGTTAGTCATGGCGCTGGAAGAAGAATTTGACATCGAAATTCCAGACGAAGCCGCCGAAGAAATCGCTACGGTGCAAGCAGCCGTAGACTACATCAGCAACAAAGTTAAAGCCTCCGCTTAATCGAGTTATGAGTTTTGAGTTCTGAGTTCTGCGTGGCGCAGCCTCGGTTAAAAGGCTCATGATTCATGACTCATAACTATCTTGAATTTTCTCCTGTTGAAACTATGACCACTTTTGACCGTAAACGGGTTGTTGTAACTGGACTCGGCGCAATTACGCCGATCGGCAATACGGTTGCCGAGTATTGGGATGGGCTGATGAGCGGGCGAAACGGCATCGGTCCGATTACCCTGTTTGATGCCTCTCGCCACGCTTGCCGCATTGCGGGTGAGGTTAAAGCCTTTGACGCGCACCTATACCTGGACCGTAAAGAAGCAAAGCGAATGGATCGGTTCGCTCAGTTTGCAGTAGCGGCGAGCAAACAGGCACTTGCCGATGCCCAATTTGTCATCAACGACCTGAACGCTGAGCAAGTGGGCGTTCTAATCGGCACCGGCATTGGTGGGCTAAAGGTGTTGGAAGATCAGCAGGAAGTGAACCTGACGAAGGGACCCGATCGCTGTAGTCCGTTCATGATTCCCATGATGATCGCCAACATGGCGGCGGGTCTGACGGCGATTCATCTTGGGGCGAAGGGTCCGAACTCCTGCACGGTGACGGCGTGCGCAGCCGGGTCGAACGCGATCGGTGATGCCTTCCGGTTGGTGCAGCAGGGCTACGCCCAAGCAATGATCTGCGGCGGCGCTGAAGCAGCGGTAACTCCGCTATCGGTGGCAGGATTTGTGGCATGTAAGGCAATGTCTAGCCGCAATGACGATCCGACTCATGCGAGCCGCCCGTTCGACAAAGACCGGGATGGATTTGTTTTGGGCGAGGGGTCAGGCATTCTAGTGATTGAGGAACTGGAGCACGCTCTGGCGCGAAATGCACGAATTTACGCAGAAATCGTCGGCTACGGCATGACGTGCGACGCGTACCACGTGACTGGACAAACTCCTGGTGGGGAAGACGCCGCAAGAGCGATACGCCTTGCTCTGAAAGATGCTGGATTGACTCCAGAGCAAGTGAACTATATCAACGCCCACGGCACCAGTACGCCAATCAACGATCCGAATGAGACGATGGCCATTAAAAAGGCGTTGGGTGACCATGCCTACCAACTGACGGTAAGTTCTACAAAATCGATGACTGGACACTTGTTGGGTGGATCAGGAGGGATCGAAGGGGTGGCAACCGTGATGGCGGTGGCGAACGATCGTGTACCCCCCACAATTAATCTTGTCGCTCCCGATCCCGATTGTGACTTGGACTACGTGCCCAACCAGAGTCGCGCTCAGACTGTGGACGTGGCTCTGTCTAACTCGTTTGGCTTTGGCGGTCACAACGTAACGCTGGCGTTTAAGAAGTACGTTGGGTAGAGCAGCTTTTAGGCGAGTCGTCAGTGGTTAGGAAAATATAGTAGTTAGTGGCAGTCCATTACGGACGTAGACTACATAAAAACAAACGTTGCTGAATGTTGCAGGTCATTAACGTTGCCGAAGCGACGTAGATTGACACCGCCCTAGGATCATACTATGGGGCAAGAGAAGGGCTAATGTTCCATTAGTTTCTTCAATAGGAATAATTGCCTATTGTCCGCGATAATAGGATGATGAGGAAAGCATCCGAGGGCAACGTCTGCCCACAGTTTTATTCCGTCCAGCGCTAAACCGTCGTTCATTCCAAGTAAGAATCATGGTCGTTGCAGCCCAATCACTCGAAGAACTTTGCATTAATTCGATTCGCTTTTTAGCGATCGACGCCGTTGAAAAAGCGAAGTCTGGACACCCTGGTTTGCCAATGGGTGCAGCTCCGATGTCGTTCGTGCTGTGGGATAAGTTCATGCGGTTCAATCCCAAGAACCCGTACTGGTTCAACCGCGATCGCTTTGTTCTGTCGGCAGGACATGGCTCGATGTTACAGTACGCCCTGCTGTACCTGGCTGGCTATGACAGCGTGACGATCGATGACATCAAGCAGTTCCGTCAATGGGATTCGAGAACGCCCGGACACCCGGAGAACTTTATGACTCCCGGTGTGGAAGTCACCACGGGTCCCCTAGGTCAGGGCATCTGTAACGGGGTGGGCTTGGCGATGGCAGAAGCGCATCTAGCTGCAACGTTCAACAAGCCCGATGCCACGATTGTTGATCACTATACCTATGTGATTTTGGGCGACGGTTGCAACATGGAGGGCGTGTCTGGTGAAGCATGCTCGCTGGCAGGTCATTTGGGCTTGGGCAAGCTGATTGCGCTGTACGACGACAACCACATTTCGATCGATGGTGACACTGAAGTCTCCTTCACTGAAGATGTGGGCAAGCGCTTTGAAGCCTACGGGTGGCACGTGCAGGTTGTCTCTGACGGTGACACAAATCTGGAGGCGATTCAGCAGGCGATCGAAACCGCGAAGAGCGTCACCGATAAGCCATCGTTGATCAAGGTGCGGACGACGATCGGTTACGGCTCTCCAAACAAGGCAAACACGGCTGGCGTCCACGGAGCGGCGTTGGGCGGCGACGAAGTGA
>NZ_JACJPG010000574.1 GCF_014695955.1 Leptolyngbya sp. FACHB-36
ACAATTCTGGTACAACTAAGCAGATACAAGAAATGCAGATGAACGTTCAGGGCTGACTATGAGCTATCGCATGAATCGCCGCGCCTATGCGGAAACCTTTGGTCCCACCGTGGGCGATCGCGTCCGTCTTGCCGACACCGAATTGATCATCGAAGTCGAGCAGGACTACACCACCTACGGCGACGAAGTGAAATTTGGCGGCGGCAAAGTGATTCGCGACGGCATGGGACAGTCACCCATTACGAACAAAGACGGCGCGGTTGATGCCGTAATTACAAACGCGCTAATTCTGGATTGGTGGGGCATCGTCAAAGCCGATGTAGGGATCAAAGACGGCAAGATTGCCGCGATCGGCAAAGCTGGAAATCCTTATATTCAAGACAACGTAACGATCATCATTGGTCCCGGTACCGAGGCGATCGCGGGCGAAGGCATGATCCTCACCGCAGGCGGCATCGACACCCACATTCACTTCATTTGCCCACAGCAGATTGAAGTCGCGATCGCGGCAGGCATCACCACCATGATCGGCGGCGGGACCGGACCCGCTGCTGGAACCAACGCAACCACCTGCACACCCGGACCCTGGAATATGTACCGGATGCTGCAAGCGGCAGAGGCGTTTCCAATGAATTTAGGCTTTCTGGGTAAGGGCAACAGCGCCAAACCAGAAGCGCTAGAAGAGCAGGTTGAAGCAGGCGCAATGGGCCTAAAGCTGCATGAGGACTGGGGCACAACGCCCGCGGCGATCGACACCTGTCTATCGGTTGCCGACGACTACGACGTCCAGGTAGCCATTCACACGGATACGCTGAACGAAGCCGGATTTGTCGAAGACACGATCGCCGCGTTCAAGAACCGAGTCATCCACACCTACCACACCGAAGGCGCAGGCGGTGGGCATGCCCCGGACATCATTAAAGTCTGTGGTCAAGCGAACGTGCTGCCGTCGTCTACCAATCCCACGCGACCCTACACCGTCAACACTCTAGACGAACACCTGGATATGTTGATGGTGTGCCATCACCTCGATCCCGGAATTCCTGAGGACGTGGCGTTTGCAGAGTCGCGGATTCGCCGCGAGACGATCGCCGCCGAAGACATTCTGCACGACCTCGGTGCGTTCAGTATGCTGTCCTCAGACTCGCAAGCGATGGGGCGGATTGGCGAGGTGATCATCCGCACGTGGCAGACCGGACACAAGATGAAAGTGCAGCGAGGAGCACTGTCCGAGGACTCTAGCCGCAACGACAATTTTCGCGCCAAGCGCTACGTGGCGAAGTACACCATCAACCCCGCCATTACGCACGGAATTGCAGACTACGTTGGTTCTGTAGAAGTCGGCAAGCTGGCAGATTTGTGCCTCTGGCGTCCCGCGATGTTTGGCGTTAAGCCAGAACTCGTCCTAAAAGGCGGCATGATCGCGTGGGCGCAAATGGGCGACGCCAACGCGAGTATCCCCACACCACAGCCCGTTCACATGCGCTCGATGTTTGCCAGTTTTGGCGGGGCGATCGCGCCCACGTCCCTGACCTTCCTATCCAAAGCCGCGTTAAAACGAGGCATTCCTGATAAGCTTGGCTTGCAGAAAACCGCCGTTGCCGTCTCCGGCATTCGCAACTTGACCAAGCGCGACATGAAGCTCAACGACGCCCTACCTCACGTAGAAGTAGACCCGGAAACCTACGAAGTCCGTGCCGATGGCGAACTGCTCACCTGCGAACCCGCAACCGTTTTGCCAATGGCACAGCGCTACTTTCTGTTCTAGCCAGCGCCACAGATCTGATATCAATTCTCTAGATTCCAGCTATAGATTAGAAGATTCAGACGACTGAAACGTTGACGAAATCGAGCTTCTGCAATTGCGAATTGCGAATTGCGAATTCCGAATTGGTACGACAGGATGCGAGGAGATCTAACGAGCCGTTTACGATCGAACCAGCACGATTATTTTGCAAGCAAAATTCAGTTAAACGACGATCAGAAATCACCAGCCACGGCGTACACTGCAAGGGGTAACGCCTCGCTCATTCGTCGATGTTAGGAGAAGGCTAATGACTTCATTAAACTGGCGCAGACTTCTTGCTCCGCTGTTGCTATCAGTGCTGCTGTTAGTGACGGGCTGCGAGACCAAGCCTCCCTCGCAGTTCTCTCAGGCGCAGCAGGAAAGCACCCAGAAAAAGGCATCCCCTGCGGTTGCCAAAGACGCCACCCAAGGCAGCAGCTTTAACCAATATTTTCCGAAGCCCAGTAGCGGCTACCAGCGAGTTTACACCCAAGAAAAGAAAGGCTTTGCCGAAGCCAAGCTAAAAAAGGACGGCAAGGACGTGGCAATGCTAGCAATCTCGGATACCAAGAGCACGCCAGACGCCGCTAAGAAGTTCCAAACCAGCACTCAGTCGATCGCAGGCTACCCTACTGTTGAAGTCGGTGCGACCCAAACCGCTGTCCTAGTTGGCGATCGCTACCAGGTAAAAGTGCTGTCCCGCGATCCCGCATTCACCAAAACTGATCGCCAAGCCTGGATTCAGAAATTTGACCTCAAAGGCTTAGCAAAGGTGCAGTAGCAGCCAGTGGTGGGTGACTAGTCGTCAGTAGACAGTCGGCTCATCGCTCACCATAACGACTGACAACATTACTGGATAATTTATTATGAGCAAACCCATTTTTGAGCTGGTAGACGAGCTTCCTACAGGCGGCATTACGGTTGCAGCACTGCGATCGCTCGATTTTGCCGTTCCTGGACAGTGGCAAAACCTGACGGGCTTCGTCAATACAATTAAGACCGTAACTGGCGAAACCGATGAAGGACTAGTTCAGCAAATTGGCGATCGAGCAGTCTATCTCTACAACGACACTTCACAGGGCTATCAGCGAGCAATGTGGCTGTACAACACGGTGGACAATGCCTCCGGTGCCTTGGGAGCCGCCGCAATAGCAAACAAAGTTGGGCAGGACATTTCCTTCCTCGGCTTCCTCAGCAACCTCACTCCAAAGCCGGAGCGTGCACAAAGCATTGATTTAAGCGTCAAGCTAGTCGTGGAACTGGTTGCCTTCTGCCAAATCAACGGCATTCCCGGCGACAGCATCGGCGATTTTCTCGCTGCGCTAGGCGACTACGGAGGTGAATCGCTAATGCGAATGGCGGCATTAGTTTGCTTCGACGGGCTAATTCCCTTAGGTCCCGACTTCATCCTCAAGGGGCTATCCACAGTTCAAAATCTGACACCTTCAGAACTAGAGCAAAACCAAACGTTCAAAGGCGTTAGCTCTCTAATTCCCGGCGGCAACTCTGCTGGACAGCTTGGCTTCATCAATCAAAGTTTCGATTCAGTTAAGGACTGGATGAGCAATTTTGTTTCATCCCGTGGCTTAACGCAGGACAACGTGATCGATAATCTGACTCGCTTTGTCGAGGTATCGAAGGACAAGCTCGACTATCTGGGCGCGTTTCTAGATATTTCCGTCAAATACTACACGCACACAGGTACACAAACGCTGGCACGGCGATTGATTGAACGCGCCGTTGCAGAAATTTAAGGACATTAAACATTTAAGGACATCCAACAAAGAGAGGAGGCGGGACGATCGTCCCGCCTCCTCTCTTTGTTAGAACGACATCCACCACTTAACAAGAACGCTATTGTGGTGGATACCGAGATAACAACACTTTGGCTTCTACTTTCGAGGCGAGGATGGCTCGATCGCCTCTTCCAAACTGATTGACTTTGCGGGTTTGCGGCGGAACCGCGTTGGATTAAACAGGTCGTGGAGCAATAGATAGAAGCACGGGATGATAAACAGCGTCAGCATCGTTGCCAGCGACAATCCCGAAAACACCACGACCCCCAGCGGCTGAAGAAATTCGCCGCCCTGCCCCAGTCCCAGCGCTAGGGGAAACATGCCCACCACCGTTGTAATCGTCGTCATCATAATGGGACGAAGCCGCTGGGGAGCCGCTTGCAGAATTGCAGCACGACGAGTGCAGCCCTCCTGCTCTCGAATCTGGTTTGCCAACTCCACCAGAATGATGCCGTTGTTGACTACAATTCCAACCAGCAGCACGGCTCCGACAATTACAGTGGCACCGATCGCCGTTTTGGTAACAAACAGGCCAAAGATGCCGCCCGCCAGCGCCAGCGGAATGGTAAACATAATCACAAGCGGATCGATCAGCGAGTTGTACTGCACCGCCATTGCCACAAACACTAGAAAGGCGGCGAGTCCTCCTAAGGCGGGCAACGCTCCCTGCAATTGCTGATTGCTTTGAGCCGCAGAACTAGGCAGTACGCTCACGCCTTGGGGCAGTTGCACACCTGCCAGCACCTGATCGACCTGCTTGAGGGCATCACCCAGACTTGTGCCCTGCGACAACGTGCCTGCAATCAAAAACACTTGTCGCTGGTTAATCCGCTGGATTTGTCCTGGGGTTCGTCCCGATTCGATCGTGGCAACATCGCTCAAGCGCACCAGACGATTTCCCGATGTAAACAGCGGCAGGCTAGCGAGTTGGGATGATCCCCGAATGTCATCCTCGTTCAGCTCTACGCGGACATCGACTAAGCGGTTGCCGCGCTGAATTTGAGTCGGCACCGATCCCTGAATTGCAGTTTCCAGCACCTCACCAATGTCCTGGGTGTTCAGGTTTAACGCTGCAAGCCGTTCGCGATCGCGGCGAATCTGAATCTCTGGCTGGCGCTGGTCTGCGTCAGGGCGGAAGCTTGCTAGGGTTACCTGCTGCGACAGCGCCTGAAGCACTTGCTGTCCGGCTTGGTCGAGCGCGTCAGCATTCTCACTTTGCAGGACCACATCAATCTCAGCGCCGCGTATCGGAGAGTTGTTCAGAATCAAGCCCCGGACCTGTCCCGGACTGAGACGCAGCACAATGTCTACGAGATTGAGCTTGCGAAATTCTCGCGTCACTCTGGCAACGTACTCATCCACATCTGCATCCGGCTTCAGCGTAATTGTGCTGCTGCTGCGGAGCGGGTTTTCGCTGGTGTTGCTGCCAAACAGGAAGCCGCCGATCGTGCTAAACACATACTCGGTTTCTGGCTGCTCCAGCAGAATCCGGTCCACTTCCGTCATGACGCGGCGGTTTGTCTCCAGCGGCGTTCCGGGTGGAAATTGAGCGAACAGGCTAGCTTGTCCAGTGCTGATGCGCGGCAGAATTTCCTGCGGCACGCGGCTGATCATAAAAATACTGCCGCCGCCCAGTACCAGAGCAACGATCGCCACCACCAAAACCCGATGCTGAACGACGCGAGCTAGTAATCCTGCATAGCCTCGCGTTGCCGCTTCAAATCGCTGGTTGAATTGCCGGATCAGCCAGAAGCGCTCTACGCCGCTGGACCAGCGAATTGCTAGCAAGCGCGAGGACAGCATCGGCACAACCGTAACGGCGACCAGCAGTGACGCCACGACCGCAAAGCAAATCGTCAAAATCAGCTCGTTGAACAGCAGCGATATAAATCCGCCAATCAGCACGAATGGCAAAACCGACACCAGGTTACTGGCAGTAGCAGCAACCAGCGACGATTCCACTTCGCGGCTGCTGTCTTCGACAAGCTGGATCGCGGCTTTGGTGTTGCCACTACGAGCAATGGGAGCACCCGAGGACGATCGCGCGTCAATGTTTTCTAGAATCACAACCGACGTATCCACCGCTTGCCCAATACTGATTGCCAGCCCTGCCAAGCTGAAAACATTGAGCGAGAAGCCGCTGATCTTCATGACGATCGCCGCAGCCAGCGTGCACAGCGGAATGGTGATGCCGATGATAAACGTTTGCCGTAGCGAGCCTAAAAAGAGCAGCACCGCAACAACGGCTAACCCCGCACCCGAAAGAGCCGCATCGGTGACGCTGTTGATCGATTCGCGAATCAAAATCGACTCGTCCAGCGTGGCAATGAGCTGAATGCCTTCAGGAGTTCTGCCTGCTTGCTTCAACTCCTCCAGTTTCTTTTTCACCCCGTCCACCACGTCGATCGTGTTGGCGTCTGGCTGCTTCTGAATGCTGACTTTTACAGCGGGTGTGCCATTCAGCGTGGCAAACAAACGCTGCTGCTGGCTTCCGTCAATCACATCTGCAAAATCGCGCAGGTAGATCCGCCGAGTCGGTGAGGAGCTAGCCGCAGAGGGTGAGGCGGTTTGCTCGCTTTCCGACTGCCCACTCGCGGTTGACGACTGATTACTTCCCCCTGATTCCTGCCCCCCGACTTCAAACGACAAATTGCGAATTTCGTCGGCGTTGCGGAAACGCCCGATCGCCCGCGTCAGTTGCTCCGAGGTTCTGCCATAAATCCGTCCGCCAGAAATATCTTGGTTGGTTTCCTCTAGCTCCGTCAGGACATCGCTCAGCGTCACGTTTTGTGACTGTAGTCGATTCAAATCCAGCAGCACGCGGACTTCTTCCTCAACACCGCCTGCCACGTCCACCGCTGCTACACCGGGAACCACGCTCAGCTCGCGAGCGAGTTCTTCATCAGCGAATAAGCGCAAATCGACGAGTTCCAGATCCGGTGAAGTCAGCGCCACTTCATACACGGGAAGCTGCGAAGGATCGACCTTGAACAAGCGGGGTTCTTCGATCGTCTCCGGCAAGTTCCCCCGCGCTCGGTTAAACGCCGCCGTAGCATCGTTTAGCGCCTGATCAATATTGCCGCCTGGCTGAAAAAACAGGTCCAGGCTCACCTGTCCCTCGCGGGTTTGCGAATACACCTGCACGACCCCTTCTGTGGCAGTCAGGGCTTCTTCGAGCGGACGGGTCACTTCATCAACGCCAACTTCTGGCGAAATTCCGGGTGTCTCAACACGCACACCAATTCGAGGATAGGTAATCGACGGCAGCAAATCTACTTGCAGCGTTGTGAGAAAGAAGATGCCGAGAACGATCACTGCCAGCGTCAGCATCAAGGTGCCGATGTGCTGACGGATCGACAAGGCGCTGATACTAAAACCAGAAGGGGATGAAGATTGGGTCATGGGGAAAGTCAAGAATGAGGAGTCAAGGATGAGAAGCCAGACGCGCCAATTCCTCAGCCGCCGCTGCGCTGTTGGTTGGGCTGCTTGGATAGGACGCTTAGGCGCACCGAGTCACCGTCTTTGAGTGCGCGGTTGCTGCGAGCCACGAATTGATCACCCGCCTTCAAGCCAGAGATCACTTCGACTTCGCCATCGCCACGATCGCCCAGCGTTACTTGCCGAGCGCGAACCTTGGCACCGTCGCCAGACTCTTCAACCACAAAAATCGTACCCATGTCACGCTGGGACCGATTGCTCTGCTGATTTTGATTGCCCTGATTTTGATTGTCCTGCTTCTGTCTCGCCTTCGGATCTTCATTCGCCCGCAGCGCCATTTCCGGCACAACAACTCGACGAGCAGTCGGGCGCTGGTTAAAGCTAACTCGCGCCAGTAAGCCACTACCGATGCGTCCGTTGTTGGGCATTGTGACTTCGATCGGCACCAATCGCGCGGTTGGATCAGCCGCAGGCGAAACGCGGCTGACTCGTCCGGAGAATGTCTGATTGGGGAAGGCATCGAGCCGCACTTGCACCGGCTGACCAACGCGGAGATTGCCCAACTCTAACTCGGATACCTGAGCCGTAATTTTGATTTGGCTAAAGTCGCCCACCCGCAGCAGCTCGCTGCCGGGCTGAACTAAGTTTCCTGGCTCCGTCACCCGTTGCAGGACCGCACCCGTCACGGGAGATCTCACGACTGTGAACGACTGCCGCTCTTGCTGCTGAGCAACCACCGCCTGCTGCGCTGCAACCCGACGTTGGGCAGCGGTAACAGCTTGTTGACGAGTTCCTACGCGCTCTCGTGCCGATCGCAGCGCCTGCTGTGCGGTTCCTACCTGCGTCTGGGAAGCTTCTACATCGCGTTCGGCGATCGCGCCATCGCGAAGGAGCTGTTGCTGACGCCTCAGGTCCGACTGCGCCTGTTGCAGGGTAATTCGAGCACGCTCTACTTCGGTGCGGGCGTCGCTAACTTCGGTTTGGGCGCTCGCCACTTCGGATTCGCGGGCGGCAACTTCTGCCTGCGCCTCGGTGACCGCAGCACTCAGCACGCCGCTGTCCAACTGACCCAGCGTTTGTCCCTGCGTCACCGCATCGCCCACATCCACTGATAGATTCAGTAATTGTCCTTCTGCTTGCGATCGCAGCGACACCTCCCGAAACGGCTGCGTCGTCCCCGTATATTCCCGCGCTTGCTCGATTGCGCCCACCTGAGCGGTAGCCGCATCAACGGCGGCAGGACCAGAATTTTGCCCCTCGCCGCGCGGTCGGGACTCCGCCTCAGCTTTTGAAGTACCATTGCATCCCGCTAGCAAACCCAGCGAACCTGCCAGTATTGCCGAAAGCGCGATCGCAGTCAGACTGCCCCGCAACTGAATGATTCGTCGCATAAGTCTGAGGAAAAACTACTTTTGCTAAATATACTGTTACATTCTGCTCGTCGTCTCAATCCGCAGCGAGATTGTCAGCGGCTTGCCCAGAGACCTCACTAGCGCGGTTGTGCCAGAGGAAATCTTGGGCTTTCACAGGTTAATCTCACTGCGATCGAGTCCCACGATTCCTTAGACCGCCATTGCCATTCCGGAGGTTCAATAATCTTTGAATTAATTTAAGATGACTTAATTCTTTCAAGATTTTTAATTGGAACCCACAACTATAAAGATGAATTAAACCCAGAACGGCCTTCGTGCTGTGAACTGGGCAATTCGTCGTAAAACTAAAATTCAAAATCCCAAAAGGCGATCAGCTCCCCTACAATGAGCCAGAGATCCTTCTTCGACCCTCTTATGAATGTCTGGCAACATCTCACGCTGTCTACGCTGCCCATCCAGCAGTGGCGCAGCGCCAGCTACCTGAATCGCGTTGTAGGGCTGCTGCGGCAGTGGCGCAAAACCAGTTGGCTGATGCAGTGGTCCGATGTGATTGGCGCAGGCTTGGTGAGTCTGGTGTTCGGGCTAGCTCCTTTTATCTCAAATTCGCTGATTGGCGTGCTGCTGATTGCCTGTCTGGGATTTTGGCTGCTGCTGACGCTTTC
>NZ_JACJPG010000575.1 GCF_014695955.1 Leptolyngbya sp. FACHB-36
TGTCAGCGTTTGCCAACCTAACCAACCCAATAGCGCGACGCTTGCCGTCTGCCCTAGCAGTACGCCACCCGTGATGCGCTCTCCACAAACCCACAGCACTAGTGCATAGAACAGCCCAACGCCGCTCCAGATAAAATCATTTTTGCGGTGCACTTCTGGGAAGAAGAAAGCAGCCATGTAAAGCGCGAAACTGCCCAGAGCTACAACCAACGCGAGAAGATATGCCAGCATAACTGCCGCTCCAACCTCGATCGAACGACTACCTCTACTCTACTCCGCGAGGGGAAAGGTGAAGCAGTGGTTCGTGGTTGGTCGTCAGTTGGTTGTAGCTCAATCCCCTGGACCCAGACTGAGTTTGACGCTAGAAACCAAGCACAAAATGTCGAAAACTTTTCTCCCTGAGACGGACTCTTAATGTTATCTTCCAGGCTAACCTTGACGTGGTCGGGCTACGCTGAGAAAGAATCCACAGCCCCAGCATTTTGCAGAGTTAGCAGAGAGTCATATGGCACAAAGCTTTGGCGTGATCGGTCTTGCGGTAATGGGGGAAAACCTAGCGCTAAATGTCGAGCGTAATGGGTTCCCGATCGCCGTTTACAACCGAACCTCAGATAAAACCGATGCGTTTATGAAGCATCGGGCACAAGGCAAAAATGTGAAAGCAGCCTACTCCCTAGAGGAGTTTGTTGCCTCGCTCGATCGTCCCCGCAAAATTTTGATCATGGTGAAAGCGGGTGCACCCGTTGATGCCGTGATTGCGCAGCTCAAGCCGCTGCTTGATGAAGGCGATATTCTGATCGATGGCGGAAACTCGCTATTCACGGATACAGCGCGACGTGCCCAAGAGCTGGAGTCTGAGAAATTTACCTTCATTGGAATGGGCGTCAGCGGCGGCGAAGAAGGTGCGCTGAACGGTCCAAGCCTGATGCCTGGAGGTACCCAACAGGCATACGAATTTCTGGAGCCGATTCTAACGAAGATTGCAGCGCAAGTTGACGACGGACCCTGCGTGACCTACATCGGTCCTGGCGGTGCAGGTCACTACGTCAAAATGGTGCATAACGGCATTGAGTACGGCGACATGCAGCTAATTGCTGAAGCGTACGACATCCTCAAGAGTGTACTTGGCTTAGACCACAATCAACTGCACGAAGTCTTTGCTGAATGGAACACCACTGACGAACTCGACTCCTACCTAATCGAGATTACGGCGGATGTGTTCAAGCAGATGGACCCGGACACCGGAACGCCTCTAGTAGAGCTAATCCTAGATGCTGCTGGACAAAAAGGTACTGGACGCTGGACGGTGACGGACGCGCTGGAACTGGGCGTGCCGATTCCTACAATTATTGCGGCGGTGAATGCTCGCATTATCTCGTCCTACAAGGATGAGCGGGTAGCCGCGTCTAAGCTTTTGGAGGGTCCTTCCGCAACCTTCAGTGGGGACCCCAAAGCGTTCATCACCAAAGTGCGGGATGCCCTCTACTGCTCGAAGATGTGCTCTTATGCGCAAGGCATGGCGCTGTTGAGCATGGCATCTAAGACGTATAACTTTAATTTAGATTTGGGCGAGTGTGCTCGAATTTGGAAGGGTGGCTGTATCATTCGGGCGCGCTTCTTAAATAAGATTAAGAACGCTTTTGACGAAAATCCCACGCTAGCGAATCTGCTGCTGGCTCCGGAGTTTAGGCAGACCATTCTGGATCGTCAAAGCGCTTGGCGAGAAGTCATTTCGCAGGCGGCTCTATTGGGCATTCCGGTTCCTGCATTTAGCGCTTCGCTGGATTACTTCGACAGCTACCGCCGCGATCGCCTGCCACAGAACTTGACGCAGGCGCAGCGCGACTACTTCGGTGCACACACCTATCTCCGAACTGATAAAGAAGGCGTGTTCCACACCGAGTGGACGAAGGAGGCTGAACAGTCTCTGCAAAT
>NZ_JACJPG010000576.1 GCF_014695955.1 Leptolyngbya sp. FACHB-36
TGGGCAGGTCGCCCGGAGCAGCAGATTTGGGACGGAACCTTAGCTGATATTCTGGCGCAGACGACTGGTAAAATCCTTTCTCCGTGCGTTATTGTCGTTGGAGAGGTTGTTCGGCTGCGTGCGGTGCAGTCCATCTGTTCGCTACTGGATTCTGTTGTGTCTACGAATTTTGTTCCTCAAAGCCCCCTATCCGGGAAAACCGTTCTCGTCACTCGTTCTGCGAACCAATCTAGTCAGTTCAGCGATCGTCTAAAATCCGAAGGAGCCGTCGTCATTGATATGCCCGCGTTGGAGATTGTGCCACCGTCTAGCTGGGATGGATTAGATAGCGCGATCGCGCGTTTGCGAGAGTTTGACTGGTTGGTTCTGACTTCAGCAAACAGCGTTGAGTTTTTCTTCGATCGGTTGGCGACTCAAATTCAAGATATTCGCGCGCTCGCAGGCATTAAAATCGCGGTAGTTGGTGAGAAGACAGCGCAGAAGCTGAGACAGCGCGGTTTACAGCCAGACTTTGTACCACCTGAATTTGTTGCTGATTCCCTTGCAGAGCGCTTTCCTGGTCCCCTTAGCGGTGCAAAAGTTCTCTTCCCTAGAGTCGAAAGTGGGGGTCGGGATGTATTGGTGAAAAACTTCACGGCAAAAGGTGCGATCGTCACTGAGGTGGCTGCTTACCAGTCTCGCTGTCCAGACACGATGAATCCTGCTGCCCTTGCTGCCCTGCAAAACCGCCGCGTTGATGTCATCACATTTGCCAGTTCCAAAACTGTCAAGTTCTTCTGCCAGCTACTAGAGCGCTCTCAAGAAGATTTTTCCTGGCAGTCCTGGCTGGACGGCGTTTGCATTGCCGCGATCGGTCCCCAAACTAGCAAAGCCTGCGAAAGCCTTTTAGGTCGCTTCGACGTCGAGGCGCAAGAATACACCGTCGAGGGATTGACGCAGGCGATCGCGCAATGGCTCAGCCGCGAAGGCTCCAGCATCAAACCGTAAGACTACACCGAGCACTACAGCTGTCGATCAGGCGTCAAGCAGTGACGCCCACAGTCTTGTTAAGACTGCGATTGAGTAATACCAACTCTCTAAACTCCATCTTATAGACCAGAACCCGTTTGACTAACAAATCGTTTGCTTAACTCGCTGAAAACCTCTCCCTAACCCTCTCCTGCGAGGAGAGGGAACTGGAAATTTGTCTAGCTCCCCTTTCCGCGCCGGAGAGGGATTGGGGAGAGGTCTTCCGAAGTTTTGTCAGTCAATGAGGACCAGAACACTAGAACTCAGGTGGAATTGAGCATTTGCAATTACGAATTGCGCATTCCGAATTCCGAATTGGTATGGGAGCTTCAGGCTCACGAATAGCTAGAACCCCTAGGCGAACTTCGGGAGATCTGGTAGGTTTTGTAGGACACGTTTGTACAGAAGGTTAAAACCAATGGGGGCATTGACCGGACGCGACCTACTTAGGCTATCTGACCTTTCCGTGGGCGAACTGCAAGAGCTTCTAGAACTTGCTGCCGCACTGAAATCGGGTTCCGTCACCCTTCAATGTCAGAAAACCTTGGGATTGCTGTTCTACAAAGCCTCCACCCGTACGCGAGTCAGCTTCTCTGCGGCAATGTTTCGTCTAGGCGGACAGGTGCTCGATCTCAACCCCAGCGTTACCCAGGTGAGCCGAGGTGAGCCGATCGCAGACACGGCCCGCGTGCTCGATCGCTATTTGGATATTTTGGCAATCCGCACCTTCGAGCAGCGCGATCTAGAAACCTTCGCGCACTACGCCAACATTCCCATCGTCAACGCGCTCAGCGACTTAGAGCACCCCTGCCAAGTGCTGGCAGATCTACAAACGATCCAGGAATCCTTTGGTACGCTGGCAGGGACGACACTGGCGTACTTAGGCGACGGCAACAATGTGGCACACTCACTGCTGCTGGGCTGTGCGCTGGCAGGCGTTAACGTGCGTGTTGCGTCGCCACCAGACTATCAACCGGTGCCAGAAATCGTCGAGCAGGCGCGGGCAATCGCAGGCGATCGTACTGAGGTTGTGGTGACCACAGACCCGATCGCCGCTGCCAAAGGCGCTCAAGCGCTTTATACAGATGTTTGGGCAAGTATGGGGCAGGAAGACCTCGCCCAAAGCCGCGTCCCCATTTTTCAGCCCTACCAGGTCAACGAAGCCCTGCTGGAGTATGCAGATTCAGCCGCGATCGTCCTGCACTGTCTCCCAGCTCATCGCGGTGAAGAAATTACTGATGCAGTGATGGAAGGACCACACTCTCGCCTTTGGGACCAAGCAGAGAATCGAATGCACGCTCAACAGGCGCTTCTAGCAAGCCTACTAGGAGCTGCTTGACCCCCTGCTAGCAAGTTAATAACTCTTGGTCTTATTAACCTGGCAATGCTTGTTCTTCTAAGGCTGGAAGCTGTGCTTCGACTTCGCTCGACCCTCATTTGATTTCGCTTAAAATGCGAACTAAATAAAATGCAAATTTTATGGAATCGGCATATCGTTTGTTCCGGACAGCCGGAAGGGCTATCTCACCCCCACTAAAATTAAGCTGGAAAGCACCGCTCCTTGTCCAATGGGTGCTGGGCGTTAGAAAAGCTAGCCCAACCTTCGCGCTGGCTACCTGCCGACCGTGTGAGATCTCGAATCAGCATGGTCCTCGTGCGGATATAATCACCCAGGGCACAGGTCTCCTCGCTACTGAGGATCAAGCGATTAGTTACCTGCCACACCAGTTGCTTTACGAGTTGAGTGTCATTGAGCCTAAGTAATGTGTCACTTTGCGTTTCTTCTACGACCCCCCAAAACAGTCGCAGCGTCGTGACTTTCACATTCGTTGTCTGGTAGCTATCCATACTCGTTAGTCTGTAATTTAAGACTTTCTTTAGATTTTTAGCTGTAAACTTGCCAAGAACCGGAGAACGAGAGAAGAGTCTATAGTTTTCAACAGAAGTTAGGATTTTATTGCACTCCTTAACAATTGGCGGGACTTTTACAGGAGCGAATCTAAAATTTCTTTAAAGACTGGACAGGTTAAGAATTTAATGGTACAAGTGTTCTAAGACCTGTCTACTCTTGGTATTTTTATGGAATCCCCTATGGAAGCGCTCACGGATGCCCAGCAGGAGTTGTACGACTGGCTCGTGGGCTACATCCGTCAGAATCAACACTCTCCATCGATTCGTCAGATGATGCGAGCAATGGGATTGAAATCACCTGCTCCTGTGCAGAGCCGTCTAGAGCATTTGCGAACCAAGGGCTATATCGAATGGACCGAGGGCAGAGCACGTACGATTCGCCTGACGCAAGCGAATGCGCCAGGGGTGCCGATTCGAGGCGCGATCGCCGCAGGCGGTTTGGTTGAAGCCTTTCAGGACGCTGAAGTGGAGCATCTCGACTTTTCTAACCTGCTGCTCGATCCGCGCTATTTTGCGTTGCGCGTACGCGGACACAGCATGATCGAAGCTCTGATCGACGATGGCGACATCGTGGTTATGCAGCCGACCAACGACCCCAAAGCGCTGAAGAATGGCACGATCGTTGCCGCCCGCGTTGAAGGACAAACCACACTGAAATACTTCCATCGCAAGGGCAGTAAAGTAACGCTGCAACCTGGTAATCCAGACAAAGAGAAGTATCCAGCGATCGAGATTTCTGCGACCCAAATTGACGTTCAAGGCGTGTTGGTGGGCGTGTGGCGGGGCTACGGCAAACTGTAGCATCCGATAGTAGGAGTTCTCGCTATGGCATGATGGCTGAATGTTTAGCCACCCGGTTCAGTCGTGAACACGTTTCGTCCCCTGCTGCAAATTTTTCAGAGCCGAACGATGGCGGCTCTTTTGTTTCTGGGCTTTTCCTCAGGACTGCCGCTGCTGCTAACCAGTCGAACGCTGCAAGCCTGGATGAAAGAGGCGCAGGTCGATTTAGGCACGATCGGCTGGTTTAGCCTGGTTGGGTTGCCCTACACGCTCAAGTTTCTGTGGTCCCCGCTGCTGGACCGCTTTGTGCCGCCTTTTTTGGGACGCCGTCGAGGATGGCTCGTTATTACACAGGTTGGGCTACTTCTGGCGATCGTGGCACTGTCGTTCCAGCAGCCTGCCCAGACGCTGCATCTACTGGCACTCACCGCTTTGATGGTCGCTGTTCTGAGTGCGACTCAGGACATTGCTGGAGATGCCTATCGCACTGATGTTTTGACCGAAACAGAGTTAGGGATTGGGGCATCAACCTGGGTGCTGGGCTACCGAATTGCCGTTCTGGTTTCTGGCTCATTGACGCTGATTCTGGCGGATGTGCTGCCGTGGAGTTGGGTGTATCGAATCATGGCGGCTCTGATGGCGGTTGGACTAGTGGCAGCTTGGTGGGCACCGGAACCTGCCGTGCGCGATCGTCCACCGGAGTCTCTAGTAGAAGCGGTTTATCTACCCTTTCAAGAGTTCTTTCAGCGATTTGGCGTTGGGTCTGCCACGCTGATTCTGGCGTTTATTCTGCTTTACAAGCTGGGTGATGCCTTGGTAGGCAATATGACGACTCCATTTCTGCTTGATGTGGGCTTCAGCAAAACGGAGATTGGCACGATTCAAGCTAGTACTGGCTTTTTGGCAACGACAGTTGGTGTTATCGGTGGTGGAGTGCTGGTGACACGACTGGGAATTACTCGATCGCTGTGGGTCTTTGGGGCGTTGCAGGCGCTCAGCAATCTCGGCTACTTCTCTTTGGCGCTGCTGCCAAAATCCAGTGCGTTGCTGCTGCTGGCAATCAATCTAGAAAATTTTTGTGCGGGACTAGTGACCGCAGGATTTGTTGCTTACCTGATGAGCCTCTGTCACCATGCGTTTACCGCGACGCAGTTTGCATTACTGTCTAGCCTAATGGCCGCCGGAAACACTCTTCTTGCTGCTCCTGCTGGCAATGTAGCCACAGCAACAGGTTGGTCTGGGTTCTTTCTGCTAACGCTTATAGCCGCACTTCCCGGACTGCTGCTGCTGCCGATCGTGGCGCCCTGGCATGGACACCTTGAAACGGCTAACAGCGGCGATCGCAATAACCCCTAACGTCGCAATCAGTAGTAGGATGAAGAAAGCGTCACAAATCTTAAGTTAACGCTCAGAATCCAGCTAAATTGCACGTCTACGGTTAGTGTCATGGCAATCTTTCGGCAGTACATTGCCCCTCTGTTGATCGTCCTGGTCTTTCTATTTGCGCTGGTCGTTGTCAGCTCCCGCATTTTCCTGCCCTCGGATATGGCGGCTCCCGCTCCGATTGAAGAATCTAGCCCTGAGCGCGCTCAGCGCACGCAAACGCGTGCCGTTGCCGAGTTGCCTCCAGCGCTCTCAGCGCTGATCAGAGGCTTGCCCGACGATCCGGCGCTGTCTGCGCGCCTCTAGTTTCTGTACATCTAACTTTGACATCCCTTCCACCTGGCTATCGTCGCCGTCGCGGGTCGGGGCTAGATCGATCGCGTCTAGTCCAGTTTATGCAGCGGACTTACGAGGAAATGCAGCCCGGAAGCGACTACGCGCACCTAGCCTATACGGTGGAGCAGTACTTCTCCTCAGATACGCCGACGTGGTGGGTCGAACTGGCAGAGGATGCGAGCGGATTTCCCTCAACCAGTCCACCTGCGATCGCCTGTCTCTGGCTGGGCAACGCCATTAGCCAGATTAGTGGCGATCGACATGCCCATGTCTTTCTGCTCTATGTTCTGCCGGAGCATCGCCGCCAAGGTATCGGCTTAGCGCTGATGCAGCTTGCAGAGGCGTGGGCGCGGGAGCGGGGCGATCGTCAGATTGGACTCCAGGTGTTTCAATCCAATCTTCCTGCTCTAAAGCTGTATCGCCGCCTCGGATTTCAGACCCAATCGCTTTGGATGGTGAAGCCGCTGTAGTGCCTAGTTTATCGAGGCACCCTAGTGCTGCTCAGTGCCCTGATGGATTGTCTTAACCCACTTCAGCCGTTTTGGGCGGACTGCCACCCGCGCCGTCATTGTTGCAATGATAGGTAGCCAGTGGAACAGGTAGAGCGTTCCAAACAGCGTGTGAAGCAGTGTTCGGAACCCAGACAGAAAAGCGTTCCGACTGGATAGATGGAGGCGATCGCTCCGGCGAATCTGCCGCAGCCCCAGCATAATTCCAATCATCGGCAGCGTGAAGGTTAACCCTGTCAGCGGCGTCAGCAGAGATGGACGATTTCGCAGCAGCGACATCAGCAAATCCGGCACCATCGCTGTAGGCAGTAGGTACTGAATAATCCAGAACATGAACAGATCCAGCGTCTTCTGCGTGCCCAAGCGGTTTCTCAAAATCGGCTTCCAGTAGTCGAGATACCGCTGATAGCCGCCCTCCGCCCAGCGGTTCCGCTGGTGCCATAAAGCGATCGCCGTCGTTACGCCTTCTTCTTCTACGGTTGGGAACGTCATAAAGTCCACGTCCCACTGGTCCAAATGCAGGCG
>NZ_JACJPG010000577.1 GCF_014695955.1 Leptolyngbya sp. FACHB-36
GGCGATTCTTTCAGGCACCATGCTAGAGCAGACGCTATTTAACACAATCTTTCTTGGCGTGGTTGCAGCCGTTGGCTATGCAGTTGTGCAATCGGCGCTGGGTCGCTATGCAGAAATTCCTACGATCTCCGAAGCTGCCTACACGCAAGTTCGCTAGCACCTGCGGCTAACGGCTGCTGATTTCAGCGAAGCTGAAATCAGCAGCCGTTAGCGTGTGGAGTAAACGAGTCGTACAAGAGACCATCCTCGGTCGGCATAGGTAGAGACAAAGCAGTCTGGAAGCTAGCTACTCAATCGTCTGATTCAGCAGAGTCCTTGCTAGCATGGCTGGCGGCTTTAGCAACAACGGTGTTCTCTAGATAACCAATGCCTTCGATTTCGACTCGGACGAGATCGCCGATGTGCATAGGTCCCACTCCTTCTGGCGTTCCAGTAAGCACTACATCGCCGGGCAGCAGAGTCATGACTTGGCTTATGTAGGAGACTAGCACCTCTGGCGAAAAAACCATCTGATCAATCAGGGCGGACTGAACGGGCTTGGAGTTGTTATTCAAAAACGTTTGCAGGCGGGCGGCTGGACTGATTTCGCGCACAATCCATGGACCTAGTGGGCAAAATGTGTCAAATCCTTTTGCCCGTGTCCACTGTCCGTCTCGCTTCTGCAAATCTCGCGCCGTCACGTCATTGGCGATCGTGTAGCCCCATATTTTGGACTGCGCCTGCTCCGGAGAGCAGTTAGCACAGCGATCGCTAATCACCAACGCAAGTTCGCCCTCGTAGTCTACTCGTATGGACTGGCTAGGGTATTGAACCTCTGACCCCATAGGAATTACAGTCGTAGGGGGTTTGAGGAACAGTAGTGGCTCAGCAGGTACTGGAGTTCCCATTTCAGCAGCATGGTCGGCGTAATTCTTTCCCACAGCAACTATCTTGGACGGGGCACACGGCGAAAGCAGGCGGTAACTGTTGACTGCTAGCTCTAAGTCGGTAGGCTGTCCGCTGAGCCAAGGAGGAGCATCAAACACTCGCACCTCACGACCCAGTTGCAATAAGCCGTAGTGGATGTGTCCATCCAATGCTTGGACTCGGACATAGCGCTGTGCCATAGGTTGATTGATATAGGTTGCTGTTAAGAGTTCCTGATGTAGAAAGCTTACAACTAGATCGGGTAACTAGAGTTCTCGATACATCACTGGGGAAGCTCTTACAAACTGGTATAGAATTAGAGATCCTTGCTTTCAGGATTAGAAAAACGGCGATCGGCTACACTCACGGTCCTCTGCGGCTTTGAGCCTAGACGCTTCAGCAGTTTTGCTGGAAGCCATTCAGCCCATAAGGAGTTTGACGAATGGATTATTACTACGAAACAATGTACATTCTTCGCCCAGACCTTGGCGAAGAAGTCGTGGATCAGGCGATCGAGAAATTTCAAACCCTGCTGCGCGAGAACGGTGCAGAAATCATTGAGACTCAGCATCGCGGCAAGCGTCGCTTGGCGTACGAAATTGCTCGACAGCGCGAGGGTATCTACATTCAGATGAACTACTCGGGCGATGGAAGTCAGGTAGCAGGGCTGGAGCGAGCCATGCGCCTGAGTGATGAAGTGCTTCGCTATCTCACCGTTAAGCAGACGGCTCCCAAAGCATCTGCTGAGGCCTCCGCGTAATAATAAAAGGTGTGGGGTCGTCTCACACCTTAAACCATCAACTCTCAACAACTGATGAAGCTCTCCAAGAAGAACCTGAGCGATCGCTCAGATCACGTCTATGACGCGCTCATTGTTGGAGGTGGAGCAGGCGGGTTGTCCGCAGGGCTGTATCTTCAACGCTATCGGCTCTCCTCCCTTGTAGTCGAGAAGGGTCGCGGTCGATCGTTCTGGATGCAAGACCTGCGGAACTACTTAGGATTACCGCCGAATACTCCCGGACGGACGATGTTGCAGCAGGGGCTAGAGCATTTCCTCTCGCTGGATGGCGACTACCTGAACGGCTTCGTTGAGGATGTGGTAGACGAGGGCGAGACGTTTGCCGTCAAAATTAAGGTCGGGAAGAAAGACAGCCTGTATCCAGTTATCCGCTGTAAGTACCTGGTTGCGGCAAGCGGCATTATCGACCACTTGCCGCAGTTAGAGAACATGCAGAACGTCTTCGACTACGCAGGTTATAACCTGCACGTCTGCCTGATCTGCGACGGCTACGAAATGGCGGATAAGCACTGCGGGCTGTTTGTCAACAGCGAAGCGGCAATTAACACTGCCTTTGTGCTCAACTGGTTCACGCCATACATCACGGTCTTTACGCAAGAACTGTGTGAGGTAGGACCAGAGATGCGCCATAAGCTGCGGGAGCATGGCTATGAATTGGTCGAAACGCCGATTAAGCGCTTTTTAGGACAGAACCACGAGATGACAGGTGTGGAGCTGGTGGATGGCTCGACGATCGACCTAGAAACCGGACTGATCTCGATGGGGTCGCACTACTACAACGAGTACCTCAAGGGGCTGGATTTGCAGTGGAAAGGCGGCAACCTTGTGACTGACTCGATGTGTCGGACTTCTCATCCGCGCATTTTCGCGTTAGGCGACCTAAAAGAAGGACTCAACCAGGTGTCGATCGCCGTTGCAGACGGAACCTCTGCCGCAACAGCCATTTGGCGGGACATTCGCCGGGCGTCCCCTCCACGTCTCTGGGAGGCGCATTTAAGCAAAGTTGAGGCTTAAAGATTGCTTAAAGATTACAAATTGTAGACAGTTTGGCGTGCAAGCTTGTCATTTTGCGGCTTTAATCTATTAATTGTTCCAAGCCATCGAACCGGAGTTGCACAGCCGTGACTTATTCTGAACGTCAAACGGTCCAAGATCTGCACAGCGAAGTTGCTCGCCTGCGCGACGAGCTACAGATGCGAGATAACCTCGTGCAGCAGCTATCGCAAGAGCTATTTCGCCTTGTTAAGGGTAATACCAATTTTCTGCCGACCCCAGAAGTTTCTGAGCGGCACATTGCTGAGGTGCGCGCCCTGCGGGACCAACTGCAAGGTGTCGAACAGCAGGTCACCTTCTATCAGGGGCAACTGAGCGATCGCGACGCCGATATCTATCAACTGCGACAGTCGGTTCAGGAGTTGACTGATCGCTCTCGCATGTTGGAGCAAGTTGTACAGGAGCTACCCAATATTTACCGCCAGAAGTTTGCGGAGCGCATGGCTCCCGTGAAGGAAAAGGTGGCGCAGCTTCAGCGGGAAAATCGTCAGCTTCATGCAGAACTGCAAAGCGTTAGCTACCGACTCGCCGTTCGGACTCGACGGCAAACGCACCTCGATTTGCCCAGCTTCCCGCGGGGCGTAGAAGCCGTGCTGCCCAGCTTTGGCAATGCCTAAAGTGCTGATTGTTGAAGACGCTGTCAAAGTCGATCGAGCGATCACGCAGGCAATGAAGCAGGCGATCGTGAGTGATGGACTCGGTTTGGCACCTGATGCAATTGACGTTGTGGCAGCAGACCAACTCGCGTTAGTGGGCGATCAACTCTGCCCGCTGACGCTTGATGTGCCAGAATCCGTTTCGTTTCCGGGGCAAGCGGTGTTCCGAGCCTGCCGAAATGTAGAGGGGCTGCGCCAGATGGTGGCAGAATGGCAATACGCGATCGGCGCAGGCAACCTTTGGCTTCCGGTTGTGCTGACAGCAAAGGGTCCGCTTTACGCGGAAGTGATTGGCAAGCTGGAGTCGGAATATCTCCAGCCAATTCACGTCGCAGACGTTTGGCGGCAGGACCTGTATCAGCTTGCCCACCGACTAGTCCGCTGGCTCATGGCTCCTCCAGCAGTGTATTTGATGCAGTTTGACGTGCATGATCAAACGCTGCGGTTTGATCGGCTGATTCCATTTCCCGCGGCTCCGGCGATCGCCAGCCTGACAGTACAGACGCCAAATTTGTTTGTCTGCCACTGGCGCTGCTTGTCGGGACAGGCAATTCAAGACTTGGTAGTTTCCTCCAGTCGGTACCAAACCTATCCGTGACTGAGTGAGTGCTAGCTACGCTGCTTGCCTGACGCTGTGCAAAAGCATTGGCGTCCGCTGGTATGCTGCTGCAACGTCTGCCTGGCTCTCAAAGATTTCAAAGGCTTGATCAAGCTGAGTAATCTCAAAGATGATTTGGACAGCGGGCGGCAAATTGCAAACTACCAGACGGCACTGGTTACGACTTGCCGTATTGAGTCCAGATACCAAAGCAAACAGCCCAGCGCTGTCTATAAACTCAACCTGGGACAAGTCGAGAATCCATAGAGGGTAACGCTGATGCTCAATCGCAGAGATCTGCTGCTGAAGGCTGGCACCACCCTGGGAATCTAGAAGTCCCTGGGGCTGAATTAGAACCGACTTGCTTTCTTCCAGAAAAACCATAGTGTTATTAAACAGGTAGATGGAGATTCCAACGAGTAGAATCTTGGGACGGTTTTCAATTAAGAATCAGTCTGACGATGCGGTTCGAGAGTCACTGCCCTCTATGTAGTCAGGGAGAACCTAAATAAGCTCTCTGCTAGCTCCGTAAAAATGCTTACGGATGCCAACAACTATAGAAAGCGGTTTCAATTTAGCCTGTAGTTGCCAGACTAACTTTATAAAATCTTCATCCCTAGCTGCTCTAGACCGTAGATTTAATGAAATTCCATTTACGATTTTTTAGGTGTAGCGATTTACACGGCTTTCTTACTAATGGATAAATTTTCCGCTCGCGGCTGCTACCTCAGCCCTTTAGCAGTCAATTGACAGACCTCCAGGAATCGCGCCAAGATGAAGGCACGTGACAAATTGTAAAGGCTACCATCCATGTCGTTTGAATTCCTATCGCCAGAGACGATCGAGGAGCTTGCCCAGCAGTACGGCTACTGGGCAGTATTTTTAGGAATTCTGCTGGAGAACCTAGGGCTTCCTATCCCCGGCGAAACTGTGACGCTGGCGGGTGGGTTCTTGGCAGGCAATCACCAATTGAACTACTGGCTTGTACTAGCAGATGCCGCGCTAGGAGCCATACTCGGCGGGACGATCGGCTATTGGATTGGACGCTCTGGCGGTTGGCCGCTGCTGGTTGGGTTAGGGCGCATATTTCGGGTACAAGAAACGCGGCTAGTGACGCTTAGGGACCAGTTCAGTGAGAACGCTGCTAAAGCTGTGTTTCTAGGTCGCTTCATTGCTCTGCTGCGGATCTTTGCTAGCCCGCTAGCAGGAATTGCCGAAATGCCCTTTCTGAAGTTTATGCTCTACAACACGCTAGGTGCCGTGACGTGGGCATCGGTCATGGTTACGCTGTCCTACGTTGCCGGACAGGTCGTGCCACTGGAAAAGCTGGTGGCGTGGGCAAGCCGATTTGCGTTTTTGTCGCTGCTTATTGTCGCGGCTTGGATCGTCGTGCCGCTCTGGCTAGAGTCGCGGAAGGCAAATCAGGAAGCCGCTAGCGGTGATCAGCCGTCCGGGACGGAGTGAGTGAAGGGGAAAATGGTTTTGGCGCTGCTTGAATGTTCTAACAGCGCTGTATCTTTTAGTTACTCTCCACTTTCAGTTGGTAGAGACAGCGCAAGCTGATAGAGTTGGCGACGCGGCAGAGAAGTTTGCTCTGCTAGCTGGCGGCTTGCCTCAGATCTGGACACCCCCTGCTGGAACAGCGATCGCAGCTCCGCTTTTAGCGCTTCTTCAGACAGCACAAGCTGAGCCCGATCGCCCCCTGCCACAACTAGCGTGAATTCTCCCTGCGGCTCTCGCTCTTCGTAGTGAGCAACTGCCTCGGCGATCGTGCCGCGCCAGATTTCTTCGTGCAGTTTGGTCAACTCGCGCGCTAGGGCAATTTGCCGCTCCTCGCCAAGCAGCGTTAAGTCCTGCAGCGTTTGACGCAGGCGATGAGGAGCTTCATAAAAAATCAGCGTCCGCGCCTCAGTTTTCAGCACGTCTAAGCGCGATCGTCTCGCCGTCCGTTTGGCAGGCAAGAAGCCTTCGAAGACAAACTGGTCGCAAGGCAAGCCTGACGCCGTTAACGCCGCGATCGCCGCACTCGGACCGGGGATCGGTACCACCACAACTCCCGCCTCTGCGCAGGCTTTCACCAATTCGTAGCCCGGATCAGAAATTCCTGGCATCCCTGCATCTGTGACAAGGGCGATCGCGTTGCCCTGCTGCAAGCGCTCTAGCAGTTCGAGCGTGCGAGACTGGCGGTTGTGGTCGTGGTAGCTGATTTGCGGCGTCGAAATTTGGAAATGCTGGAGCAGCTTGCCTGTGTGGCGCGTGTCTTCTGCCGCGATCGCATCCACGTTTTGCAAAATCCGCACGGCGCGAAAGGTCATGTCTTCCAAGTTGCCGATCGGCGTTCCGACGACGTAGAGCGTTCCCGGTTGCGGATCAGAAGGCATACGAATTACAGCGTTTGAATGATGAATTGAATGACAAAGGTTGAATCAAGATCGTATCGGCAAAACAGGTAGTTTTTCCATCCCACGGCTTCGGCAGAGGCAGTGAAGCGAGTGCATCAAACTAGCTAAACGAGCGGAGTTTTTAAAGCGCGTACAGTTCCCCGTACTTTTGACGAATGTGGCGCATCAATGGAGCAGCACTGAGAGCCGATCCGGTCGCGCGATCGAGTAGCTCCGACGGGGTAAACTTGCAACCTTGACGGTAGACGTTGTCTTTCAGCCAGTCGTGCAACACCGTAAAATTGCCGTGCTCAATCTGGTTCGGAATATCTGGATGCGCTGCTAACGCTGCCTCAAAGAACTGAGCGCTCATCAAATTGCCCAGCGTGTAGCCCTGAAACATGCCGCCAATACGACTCGTATACCAGTGCACATCCTGCAGCACGCCCTCGCTGTCAGAGTGAGGCACCACGCCCAAATCGCTTTCGTACCGATCGTTCCAGGCAGCGGGCAAGTCTTTTACCGCCAGTTTGCCGTCCAGTAAATCGAGCTCCAGATCAAACCGAATCATCACGTGCAGGTTGTACGTCACCTCGTCTGCATCCGTGCGAATCAGCGATCGTGCCACTTTGTTGATCGCTCGATAGAACGTTTCTAGCGGCACCTCTCCAAGCTGCGTTGGAAATGCCGCCTGCAATTGGGAGTAGACGTAATTCCAGAACCGCCGCGACCTACCTACCAGATTTTCCCACAAGCGCGACTGGCTCTCGTGCACACCCGACGAGACGCCGCCTGCTAGCGGAGTCCCTTCAAACTCAATTGGATTGCCCTGTTCGTACAGCGCGTGCCCCATTTCGTGAATCGTGCTGAACAAGCCCTGATTCAAATCCGTTTCATAGACGCGAGTGGTGATGCGGACATCGCCGATCGAGAAATTGGTCATAAACGGGTGCAGGGTTTTGTCCTGCCGTCCGCGCTGAAAGTCATAGCCCATCTGCTCTAGCACCTTCAGGCTAAACGCAAGCTGATCGGCTTCGGGATAGTGGCGATGCAGGCAGGAATCATCCGCGATCGCTTGTGCAGTAATTGCCTGCACTATGGGAACAAGCTGCGATCGCAGATCGGCAAAAATAGCGCGGATGTCGGTAGCCTTCATGCCGTAGTCCGACGAGTCGATTAGCGGATCGGCAATGTGCTCATAGCCCGGAAAGAAGTTTGCCCACTCGCGGCTGAACTCCAGCATTTTCTCCAGGTAGGGCTGCACAAGGGCAAAGTTGCTTTGCGATCGTGCCGTTGCCCACACTTGGTAGGACTCGGTGCGGTGCTGCGAAAATTTAGCGACAAATGAGGCGGGCACTTGCAGCGCCTGTTCGCTGATGCGGCGGGTAATCCGCAGCAGACTCGCCTCGTCTGAGTCGTAGGGCAACTCGGCTTCGTAAGACTGCAACTCGTCGAGCAGATGGGCGATCGTTCCATCCGTTAGTTTTGCGTGGGCAATCTGGCGCAGCGTTGCCAATTGCCGTCCTCGCGCCGCCGCACCCCCCGGAGGCATGTATGTCGCTTGATCCCAATACAGCAGCGATACGGCTGAGTTTATGTCGTCGATTTCGCTTAGGCGAGTTTTGAGTTCCAGAAACTTGGGATGAACTTTTTCAAGCGTCTGCATAGTCACGGTTAGGAGGTAGAGGGGCGTATCTCTCTGGACCTTGATTCTGCCACACTTGTTAATTTAAAACTCTTCGGGGTGAGCGTGAATTTGATTCATGCTCACCCCAGTTTTTCTGATTCGCTTTCTCTAGCTTGCGAATGCTGTTCGAGACCTAGCTTAGAACGTGTGGGATAGCCGTCTCGGTTGCTCGTGTGCAGGCAAGATGCCCACACCACAAGATTTACACCTGATTCAATCTACACGTCTTAGGACCCAGACTTCACTTCAGAGTCGATCGACTTACCTGTTTTACTCAACAGCTTGCCCAAGCGTTGAACAGGTCCTTTGACTCCGCGTTCTGCTTCCGAAGCAGCCGCAACGGTTTGCTCACCAAGCCGGGTCAGCAGTTCACCAATGTTGCCTTTGCCTTTGCTGAGCGCTTGCTTGAGCTGCTTCAGTTCGTTGGCAATTTCTTTCTGTCCCTCGTCGCTCGATTTGTGCAGCAGCGCATACCACTCGTCGATCGCCGCGATCGCTTGCTCTGAGTCGATTTGCTCTAAATCGCCTTCTAGGAGGTCGGTGATCGCCTCAATGTGCTCGATGTGTTCTTGGTCTTCTGCCTTGCCGATCGATCTGCCAATTTTAGACAGTTGCTTACCCAGCTTGCGAAGTGGGGTCTTCGTGCCCTTTTCGGCATCGGCGGCAATGTCACTGGTTTGTTCGCCAACGTGGTCTAGAATTTCACCGATTTCGTGACCCGTTGCCTTACCTTTGCTCAGCGCCTGCTTGAGCTGCTTCAGTCCGTTGGCAAGCTCTTTGAATTCCGGCTCTTTGGACTTGTGCAGAACGTTGTACCACTCATCGATTAAACCGACCGCGGCTTCACCGTCGATCGACGACACATCGCCTTCTAGCGCCTCCAGTAGCGACTCTAGATCCTGAGAATTGTCAGCACCTTTGTCGCTTGCGATCGCCTTGGACTCTTTTTGCTCAGCGGCGTCTTCGTGCTGCTGAGCTGCTTTCGTTTCGTTGGAGTCTTGCTTGTTAGCCATAGGACAAATTCTGTTGCTCGGTAACGGTACAGGAATCAGCTTATACAGCGGTTGCTGGTATTCCCTCCGTCCGAAGATGAATGTAAAAAATTAATAACACTGCTTCAAATCGCTCATCAGAGAGAGTATTTGCTCAAAGAAATATTGCAGCAACCTCTATCAACTTACAGATACAGCCACAAGTACAAGTGATTAAAGTGATTCGTATGCTGCACGCGGAGAGAGACAAATTATGGCAAGTGAACCACGTCCGGATGAGCAACTGGTTTCGCGGGCGGTTGAAGCGGGACTGTCTAGTCAGCTAGACGCCGCTGAAAACGTCAGTGTAGACGTGCGAACCGATTTACTGCATGCGGTACAAGGTCAGGTGGATTCCGTTGCGGTTAGCGGTCAAGGCGTTGTAATGCAGGGTCTGACCGTGCAGGACATGGAAGTACAAACCGATCGCATTCAAGTCAATCCGCTCAGCATTCTGTTTGGCAAGGTAGAGTTCAACCAACCCGTCAATGCCGCTGCCCGCATGACCCTGACTGAGTCTGACCTCGATCGAGCGCTGAACTCAGACCTGGTTCTGAACCAGATTCCGCCGCTACACCTGAGCGTGGATGGAGAAAAGGTAATTGTCTCGCTGCAACCTCCGCTAAAGGTGAGGTTACCAGGCAACAACAGAATTGGCTTGGACGGTAACGCGCGGTTGCAGGAACCGACCGGAACGCGCCAGCTAGGGTTCTCCGTGGTGATTATTCCGCGCACTGACGATCGCCCTGCTCTACTGGAATCGTTCAACTGTCAGCCCGGAACGGGAATGTCGATTGCGTTCACGATCGCGCTAATGCAGAAGTTGCAGGAGATCCTGGATCTGCCGTACTTGCAGATTGACGGTATGGCGTTTCGGATCAAAAACCTTGATGTACACGCAGGCAGCGTTGCAATTCAAACCGAGGCGCGGGTTCACCGCATTCCTGACCTACAGTCCTAACCTACAGTCGTCAGGCTAAAACTCTAAAGAACAGGCTGTTAACGAGTAAACCGTTACGCCTCCCGAACCAATCGAACGCCATCCGCCTGTCACAAGATTGCCAACTCGGACTGAGTACAATATCCGTAGAGAGATTTGCTAAGACTGTAGGTAAATCCTGGTGTCATACTCGGTTTCAGAGGCAGCGGCATGAATAGCAGAGGTCAAGAACGCACGATCGCTCAGGAATTTCGTACCCACGTTTGGATTTTGGGCGGGCTGGTAGCGCTGATGTGGGCAGTGGAATTCCTGGATGTGTTTGTGTTTCGGTTAGGGCTTCGCTCCACGTTAGATATTTATGGTATTATTCCGCGCAATCCGATCGGGTTGCGCGGCATCTTATTTGCTCCCTTTCTACACGGAAATTTCTTCCACCTGATCAGCAATACACTTCCCTTTGTGACGCTGGGCTGGCTGATTCTGCTGCGGGAAACGCGCGATTTCATCTGGGTCAGCATCATTGCAGCATTGACAAGCGGCGTTGGAACGTGGCTGATTGGATCGCCCGGTGTCCACATCGGAGCCAGCGGCGTTATCTTTGGCTATTTGGGCTATCTGCTGCTGCGCGGCTATTTTGAGCGCAGCGGCTTGTCGATCGCAATTTCTCTGTTTGTGTTTGCGCTGTATGGCAGTTTGGTTTGGGGGGTTCTGCCGACTCGAATTGGCATCTCCTGGGAAGGGCATTTGTGCGGCTTTATTGGTGGAGTTCTGGCAGCGCGACTGTTAGCAAAACGATCGTAGGGTGAGAGCGGCACGTCTTCTGGTCCTTTCAGGACGGTGCCAAGAGAGACTCGCGATCGCAGCAGCCCGTTTGCCTGTACCCTAAAAGCCTGTAGTCTTTAATTCTGATTATGGCGACGCTTGCATCCCCTCAGTCTACGGAAGGTCAGCGCGATTCTTCGTCCAAGGCGCTTCACGAACGCATTGCCCAGATTTATCATCAGCCGCTGCCCGATCTGCTGTTTGAGGCGCAGGGGCTGCATCGAGCGCATCACGATCCGCACGCTGTCCAGCTTTGCACCCTCTGCAACATTAAGACCGGGGCGTGTCCTGAAGACTGCGGCTACTGTTCTCAGAGCGTGCATCACAATACAGAGGTGACGCCGGAGCCACTGATGGATGTGGAAGCAGTCGTGGCACAGGCGCAGGCAGCCAAAGCCAGTGGTTCAACGCGCTTCTGTATGGGAGCCGCATGGCGCGAAATTAAAGACGGTCCGCAGTTCGATCGAATTCTGGACATGGTGCGGCAGGTAGCAGCGCTAGAGATCGAGGTTTGCTGCACGCTGGGAATGCTAAAGCCGCATCAGGCAACACGTCTGAAAGAAGCCGGACTCACGGCATACAACCACAACTTGGACACCTCTCCCAACTACTACGAGCAGGTGATTACGACTCGCACGTACCGCGATCGCTTAGAAACCATTCGCGCCGTTAGCGCCGCCGGAATTTCGGTCTGCTGCGGTGGGATTTTAGGCATGGGCGAATCGGTGCAGGACCGCTTGGATTTGCTGGCAGCGCTGAGCGAACTTGACCCGGTTCCAGAGTCAATTCCAATCAATTGTCTGGTTCCCGTAGCCGGAACGCCTTTGCACAATGCGCCACCGATCGACACGATCGATCTCGTGCGGATGATTGCCACGACGCGGATTCTGTTTCCGACAGCAATGGTGCGCCTGTCTGCTGGACGAATGCAGATGAGCGATGAGCTGCAAGCGCTGTGTTTGATGGCAGGGGCAAACTCGATTTTTACGGGTCCTACACTGCTGACGACGCCAAATCCCGATCGCGTCCACGATGAGCAACTGCTAGAACGGCTGGGCATGGTGCCGAAACCTCTAACCGTCGATCGCGAATCGCTGGATGGTGCAGCAGAACAGTAGAATCTATCGTCTTGCCACCGCCTTCCGCGTCGCCTAGCGACTTGGCTGAGCAGTACAGCACTCGGAAAACGAGGTCTTCGCCAAGCTATCTAAATTTACCTGCTGTAGCAGGCTAGTCCAAGCTGAAACAACCGATCGATCGCGGGGATTGGCGCGATACAGGACCGCCAAGCTGTCTAAAGCGTCATACCAAATGCCATTTGCCGCGTATAGATTCACCTGTTCCATCGGTGATGTCTTGTTGCGACGTTGCAAACTCGCCACCGGAGCAACGCGCTGAATTGTGCCGTTAACAAATACAGAACTGGACGGTTTTGCAGGATCGCAGTAAACCGAAAGCGTCCAAGAGTACGATTGCCCCACATTTAATGGCTTGGCAGTCGCCGGAAGTATTAGCCGCATTAATCCAGCTTTGG
>NZ_JACJPG010000578.1 GCF_014695955.1 Leptolyngbya sp. FACHB-36
TGTCCGTGACGTCATTCTCTTCACCGTTTAATTCGTTTGTTACAAACCAATGAAAAAACACCGCGCTAATCGACTCATCGCCGCTGTCCTACTGCGCCGACGAGACGTGCTTGGCTTTCTGGCAGGCACGATCGCCGTATCGCTGGTCGGGTGCTTCCGTGGGCAGTCCACTTCAGCCAAGCCAACCAGTGCGCCTATGCAGGCAGCGACTCAGGCTGCTGCCACAACTCCGTCCTGTGTCGTGCGACCCCAGCAAACAGAAGGTCCCTATTTTGTCGATGAGGGGCTCGATCGCTCCGATATCCGCTCTGATCCCGCTGATGGATCAGTGAAACAGGGAGTCCCGCTGCGGTTGACGTTTCGGGTGTCTCAGGTTGGCACCACTTCCTGTAGCCCTGTGGCTGGAGCGACCATAGACATCTGGCACTGCGACGCGCAAGGCGTCTATTCCGATGTGAGGGACCGAAACTTTAACACCCTTGGGAAAAAATTTCTGCGTGGCTACCAAGTGACCAACGCCAACGGAACGGCTGAGTTTGTTACCATCTACCCTGGTTGGTATCCAGGCAGAACGGTCCACATCCACTTTAAGATCCGCACGGGGTCTGCATCTCAGCACTACGAGTTTACGTCGCAGCTTTACTTTGACGACGCCCTCACCGAGCAAGTCCACGCCCAGCCTCCCTATGCTGCAAATGGACAGCGGACCCTAAAGAACGATCGAGACGGTATCTTTCGGGAAGACGGCAAACAACTGATGCTCCAGCTAACCCAAGGGGCGCAAGGCTATGCGGGAACGTTCGACATCGGGCTTCAGATGTCGTGAACGATCGGTCAATCAGCCGCCTAAACGAGTTAGAAGCGGTAGTTGCGATCGCGCACCCACAAACTGACTGGAACTGCATTGCCCGTCGCGTCAATTTTGGTCTCGACCACAAACGCTTGAGGCGTTTGCCGGGTCTGCTGAATCGTGGTGTTGAGCTGGGTGCGCTGATCTTCGGGCATGTAGTAAGATTCCAGCCCGTACAGAACTTGCCCACTGCTGTAGCGACCTTTAATCGCAATCTGGTTTGCAGACAGGTTCGTGGGACGATCGACGCTCACACGCACAGGCTTCCAGGACGTCGGCGGATTGGTGGCTTTATCGGGAGCTTGCAGAACGACGTAAAGATCGGTTAGCGGTGACTGAGTGAGTCGATCGCCTCCCGGAAGCTTCTTGAGAAAATCCACCTGAGAAATTGTGTACCTTAGCGTTTGCGAGTAGCCGCGCATGATGTCGTAAGGATCAACCGGAATCGTTTGCAGAACCACGGTTTTTCCGGTGACGTACGTGTAAGCATCCTGAGCTGGAATCGTCACAATTAAAGCAGCCTGGAATACCAGCGGCAGCCACAGGCGCCAACCCGGAAGCCGTTTGGGTGCGCTGGTGACTGGCAGATTGAGCGTTTCGGGCATCGAAACGGGTAACGGATCGGTCATGTCATTTCCTCCTAAGATGGTAGCGGTGCGTGAGGTTTGGTCATGCGCTCAAATCGAAGTCCGGCAACGATCACGCCGACTCCACAAACAACCAGAACGATCGACTTCAGCAGCAGTCCGGTGTCGTACTCGAACACGCGGCTGACAATGCCCAGCACTAACAGCGCCATGCCGCCCCAAAATAGCGGACGCTGTCCGATTGCCAAGCCGTCTCGAATCAGCCCGATCGCCAAAAAGAACAGCATTCCGTTGAATACCAGCGGCAGCACTCCTGATACGGGTAGCAGACTCATCCGCCCTAGAAGGAGCCCAGCCGTAAGAACGAGGAGACTGGCGATCGTGCGACTGTTGATCGTCAGCACAGTCGGTTGCCGAAATCCACCCAACTGCGACCAATTCACCAGCGCCAAGACGCCTAAGACGATCGCGTCTACCATCGTGGCAGAACTCCAGTCGCCAAAGCCTGCAGCTTGTCCTGCGTTAGGCAGCGGCGTAATCCACCACCAGTGAAACGAGAGCAGGTAAAACATGCCGCCTAGGAATCCCAGCGCAAGACCGCGTGCGACAACCTGAAACGGTGCATTCTCGCTTAAGGCTTCAGACTGTCGCTGCCAAAACCGATCGCGGTAGCTCCACAGCAGCGCGGGTGGTAGCACAAACGCCGCCACTAAGACGAACCCTGCTCCGAGTGGCGAGGCGCTCCACAGCATCAAAGGTCGAAGATTGATCAGCAGTGAAGCGACGATCGACACGGCGCTGAGGGCAAAGATGACGCGTGATCGACACCAGTACGCCAGTGGCACAAACACCGCGCTGACAATCAAAGGCAAGTGCCGGATGATCAGCGACGACCACCCGAACTCTTGCCAGTTGAGCCAGCTCAGCAGGCTAGACCAAAAGCCGATCGACAGCAGAATCAGCGCCATTCCTGCTAGCGACGTGAGCCGCAAACTGTACGCCATTGCGGTGACGCCAAAGCTCCAGACGAGGAACAGTTCGTACAGTTCGCCGCTTTGGTGAAAGATTTGAGACATCAACGCCAGATTTGCCCCTAGCAGCAAGCCAGCCAGCAGCAGCAAACTTTCACCCAGACGTTGTTTACCACTGCGCCATACATAAAAGCCCGCCGCACTCACGCCAATAAAGCAACTCAGCATTAGGGCAGACTGCATTGATCGCGATAGCGCCTGCCAGTTGGCTGCCACAAAAGTAATTGCGCCCAAACCGACCAGCACTGCGCCTAAGCTAATCAGAATGGTAATGAAGCGGTTCGATGCCTCGCGCTCTAGACGATCGAAGCGGTAGCGATCGGCAAGCTTTTCGTACAGAGTTGCATCGATTAATCCTTCTTTCCACCATTGCTCAGCCGCTTCTCGAAGCTGGCGGCGAAATTTTTCGTCCATTGAAGTGTCCAGAATCTCTAGATCCTAAGATACGAGCGGACGCTACCCAGTTCCGAGCAACTCAGCCACTCCTTAATCTGGTTAGTGACTGACAACAGGCAATCAATCCAATGAGCGTTAAGATCGTCTCTGGTTGCTGTGTTGATTGCTATGTCCACCCCTCCGATTCAGTGGTATCCCGGTCATATTGCCAAGGCAGAGAAAAATCTGCGCGATCAGCTAAAGCTGGTGGATGTTGTCCTGGAAGTGCGGGATGCGCGAATTCCAATGTCCACAGAACATCCACTGCTAAAGCAGTGGATTAACGGTAAAGGGCGCGTTTTGGTTTTAAATCGGCTGGATATGGTTTCATCGATCGCGCGGCAGCAGTGGACGGAGTGGTTCAAGGCACAGGGCGACGAACCCTACTTTACCGATGCCCAACATGGAAAAGGGATTGAGGCAGTCACCCAAGCGGCACAGGCAGCCGGAATCCAAATGAACCAGCGCCGCCGCGATCGTGGAATGCTGCCCCGTCCTGTTCGTGCCGTCGTGATCGGCTTTCCCAATGTTGGTAAATCTGCCTTAATCAACCGTCTGCTGAAGCGGCGCGTTGTAGAGAGCGCTCGCCGCGCTGGCGTGACGCGACAGTTGCGCTGGGTACGCATCTCAGATCAAATTGAACTGCTGGACGCGCCCGGAGTGCTGCCTTCAAAGCTGAACAATCAAGACGCGGCGCTGAAGCTTGCCATCTGCGACGACATCGGCGAAGCCGCCTACGATAACCAGCGGGTCTCGGCAACGCTGATAGACCTGCTGAAAGACTTACAAGCCACGGCGACGCTGCGATCGCGCTATGATCTCGACGCCAACTCTATAACTGGGGAAACCTTCCTGCACACGCTAGCAGAACAGCGCTTCCAAGGCGATGTAGAGCGCACTGCCCGTCAGTTGCTAACCGAGTTTCGCAAAGGCACGCTGGGCGCGATCGCCCTAGAACGCCCACCATCGGTACCCCATAGCGAAAGCCACTAGTGACGGCGTAACTCCTCTAGCACGCTTGCTACCTCAGGCAGTACGCTGGTGAAGCGAATTCGGACGCATTCAGGCGCGGCTGGCTTATCCAACACTTTGGCATATAGGTTCTCGCAGGGCGGCGAGTCGGGTAAGTACAGAGCAATCTTGAGGTTGCTCAGCGGAGTCAGCAGGTGATCTGACCACAGCTCTGCCCCGATCGCCGACAGCTTGATCAGCTTGCCCTCAAACACGGTGCCGACTAAATGCTTGCCTTCTAGCACCGTGTAGCGCACGGAGACGGGGGTTTGTAGCGTGACCAGTTCTTCTGCCTCTTCAGAGAGAACCACACCGTATTTGCCGCCGATGCCGTTGACGTCGTACAGCGTGATCGGTTCGCGAATGCCCTTTGGCTCAACTTGCATTTGCCCCTTCACCTGGACGATCGCGCCCGCATCCTTAAAGGTGTGCTGCGAGATCAAAATTTGCCGCCCCACCGTGTAGGACTCAATTCGCGCGGCCAAGTTGGCGTGGTTGCCGATCGCGGTGTATTTAGCACGTCGCTGTGAACCAATGTTGCCGACGATCACCTCACCCGTATCAATGCCGATGCCCATCGCGATCGTCGGCAATCCCATCTGCCGATTTTGCCGATTTACCTCGTCCATCGCGGCCTGCATTGCTACCGCACAGGCGATCGCCCGCTGGGAATCGTCCTCGCGCTGAATTGGTGCGCCAAATAGGACAAAAATGCCGTCACCAATGAATTCATTGATGGTGCCTTGGTAGCGGCTGATAATGTCGGACATGGCACCCAGATAGAGATTCAGGATAGTCACGACTTTTTCGGGCGGAAAGTACTCTGAAATCGCTGAAAATCCCCGCAGATCCGATACCAGAATTGTGACTTTTCGCCGCTCGCCGCCCAGTTTCAAGCCCGCAGGCGTTTCCAACAGGCTAGCTACCACTTCATCCGTGAGATAGCGTCCAAAGGTGCGGCGCATGTCAGCCGCCGATCGAGCCACGTATCCAGTAATTGCCGTTGCCGACAGCACCAGTGCTATCACAGGCGGCACCACCGGAATCCACCAGCCTTGCAGAAACGCGCCAAAGCCAATGCCGACGACGCCAGCAGAAACCACGATCGTGCTCAGCGTACCCAGCAGAGTCCACGGGTGTTTAATATAGCGCTGCTGCCAACTCAGCACAGCCCCCACCGTTGCCCAGCCAAAAATCCACAGCCACTCCCACAGGTCGTCCCATGTTTTCAAGCCCGGACGGCGATCGAGCACCTCGCTCAGAATCTGACTTACCAGATTGGCATGAATGGTGACGCCTGCGGTGCGACTGGGAGCCGTGAGGCTGCTGCTATAGGGGATGTAAAACAAATCTTTTAGGCTTTCAGCCGTCGAGCCGATCAGCACAATGCGATCGCGCAGCATTCCGTCCGCAACGCGGTTCTCTAGCACTTGGCTTAAGGTTAGCGTCTGAAACTGCTGAATTGGTCCTCGGTAGTTCAGCAGCAGTTGGTAGCCGCCCGCTCCCGCTCGCACATAGGCGCCATCGTTGCCGTTAAACACAGGGAACACCGCTGGACCCAGTTGGATCAAATTATCCGAGGTCAATTCTGGGTGAATGTCTTTTTCTTGGAGGTACTGCGCTGCCAGCAAAAAGCCCAAGCTGAATACCTGCTCTCCCGACGGGTCCTCTAGATACAGCGGCATTCGTCGCACTTTGCCGTCGCCGTCCAGCGGGAGGTCATTTGATCCGACGCGATTCTGCTGTTGCAGAACAGGCGGTGCCGCCACCGAGGAGCTATCGGCGCTACCCACGACTTTTCGTACCCCGTACAGGTTTGGCGTCGTCTCAAAAATCTTGATTAGGGCGTCGTGTCCCGGATTCACCGGCAAATCCCGGTACAGGTCAAGTCCGATCGCGCTTGGCTGCTGCTGTTTAATGGTCTCTAGAACTCTGGCAAGCGTGGCATCCGTCATCGGCTGTCCGACTTTCTGCACATCTGCCTCGGTGATCTCGACAATCACGATGCGCGAATCGATCGGCTCTACTGGACGCAGCAGAAAGAACTGATCCAGCATCGGAAATTCCAGCGGTTGCAGCAGTCCCGACGAACGCAAGCCAATCACGATCGCCGTAACGCAGGGAACCGTCACGAGCACTCCCCGCCATTGCCATGCTTTCTGCTTCAGCCTTGTCCACATGATGACTAATTTACAGACGGGTCCGGCTGCAATCCGGTTCGTTTTTTCGTTTTTTAATTAAGTTGAATTAATCAAATTCGGGTGCCCAAAGATCGGCGATCGCCACTTCCCATCCCGGCAGCAGATCCGGCAGGCTCAATCGGTCGCCGTCTTGCAGGATGACGGTGTCTTGGTTTGCTCGATAAACTTCGACGATTCGCGTCTCTGGATTAATCAAAACACCCACTTTAGACCCCAGTTGCAAAAAGCTCTGAATCTTGTTTCTGAGCTTTGTGAGGCTATCTGTGGGGGATTTCACTTCTACCATCAAATCAGGGGCAAGTTCCGCGAACGATCGCGGACTGCGACGAAGCCGCTCTGCCTGAACGAATGACACATCGGGAGCACGAGTATCAGAGTTCGGTAGAGTAAATCCAGCACTAGATCCCGTAACGCGACCCAGTTGGCGTGGTCGAACCCAGTTGCGCAGTTGAGCCGCAAACTCAGTTGCCACCTCATCGGATTCGTACCCTGATGGACTCATAACAATGATTTCTCCATCGACTAGCTCCATGCGCTGGTCGGGAAACTGTTCCTGCAATTTCTCCAGATCGCTTGTGCTCAGCGGCATCGTGCCTCCTCGATCATTCACTGACAGGTCTGCTAGAGCGGTGCGATCGTTAGTTAGCAAACGGCTCGTTCGCGAGGGTGCCCAACCCTACAGAGTTCAGCAGTTCGATCCAATCGGATCGCAGTTTCGTGTCTAAGGGGGCTTGACGACGCAGATCCGACAGGCTGGACAGCGTCTCGTGCCAGATACCCGACTCGGCGTAGAGTGCGGGACGATCGCTCAGCGGCATCGTTTCCACAGATTTTACGAGCGATCGTGTCGGCGCAGTACGCTCGACCCAGCCCTCGACAAACGGATCGCCGCTGGCATCTAAGGACGCATTGCAAGTCAGAGTCAGAAACCAGTGATAGCGCTTACCCGTCTCCAGAGCAGGCGCGGTGTTTGGTAAATCAATCCGCATCACGCCAGCCGTCGCCGGTAATTTCAGCGTGGCTTCGTAGACTACATCGCGATCGTCGCCGCTAAGCAACAGCAGATTCGCCGTCTTTGCTGAAGATCTGGGTACGTAGACAAAGAAACTGGGGCGCTCGGAAACCGTCAGTGAGATGCTGCCGGGAGGAACGAGCGGGGTGAGCCGCTTTGCTCCTCGCACGCAGGTACCGCGAGTGGCGCCGCCTGCGGTTGTGGGAGGCGCGCCGCGGCTGGGGACTTTAAATGTCAAACTAATTTTTCGGGGTGCCACACTCCGAGACGCAGACGGAGTGGGTGCTGCAACCGCAGGTGCAGCGACGATCGGGAGCAGAACCAGCGACAGGGCGGCGAGCTGAGACTTCATTGGCTTCAACAAGTGACGATGAGGAAGATGACGGAGCAACAGTGTGATCGGTTTCACAGATCAGTATGGACACGAATCCACGCAATCTAATGTGATCGCAATCCACGGTCAACTAAAAATTTATTCAGGCGTTGCCGTGCCCTTTCCAGAAACTGACGCGCGACGATCGCTAGTCGCGGCTTAGGGCATCGCATGCCACGATGACCACCGTAATGTTATCCCGCCCACCGCGATCTTTTGCCGCGTTAACCAGTGCTGTCGCTGCTTTGTCGCAGGCGCGGATCGTTTTTAGCTGAGAGGCAATGAACTGGTCAGGCAGTTCCTCGGTCAGCCCGTCGCTGCACAGCAGCAGACGATCGCCCGGCTGCACCTGAAGCGACTGGACATCCAGTTGACTTAAATCTTCCCGCCCCAGACACTGCGCCAGCACGTGCCGCCACGGATGCACACGCGCTTGGTCTGACGTAATTTCGCCACTGCGCATCGCCCGTGCCACCCAGGTATGGTCCTCGGTGATTTGATCCAGCTTGGAACCGCGTAGACGGTAGAGCCGCGAGTCGCCAATGTGGGCGCACCATGACTGCTCGTCGCGGAAGACCAGCACGACGATAGTAGTACCCATATCCGATCTCTCCGGGTGGCGGCGTTGATCCTGCAAAATGCGCTGGTTTGCTTCCAGCAGAGCATCTTTAAGTAACGCTGGAGACTCCACTGCCGCCGACCACTGGTTATCCAAGTACTCTTGAATCGCCTGTGAGGCAATTCGGCTGGCTTCTTGTCCACCTGCGTGCCCACCCATGCCGTCTGCCACGATGAAGAATCGCCCCTCGGAATCGATGTAATAGGCGTCCTGGTTCACCGAGCGCAAGAGTCCCGCATCTGTCAGACCCGCAAAAAACCGTTTCATAGCAAGGCAGCACGCCAGTCAAGAAAAATTTATGGCATTCGATCAGCACGATCAATTCGAATCATCAGCCGAATCAACGCAACAGCAGCAATCCCAGCGACAGACGCAACCAAAAGGGCTAGCCACGCAAACCCACTGACCAACAGAATTGTTGCTGAGACGGTAAAGGCACAAACGAGAAGGGTGTAGTTCGTTCCCATATTAACGCCGCTCAGCCGCCGCAGAACGCGATCGGTTTCGATTGATCGCGTCCGCACGCGCAAGTCACCCCGCTCCAGCTTGTCGAGGGTGTCCTCGATGCGGCGCGGCAGCCCCAGAGCGGTGCTACTGACCTGTGCCGCCTGACGGCTGAGTTCGCTCAGGAGGTTATTGGCGTCTGATGAAGGATTGCCTGCCATAATCTGTAAGGCGAAGGGCTTTGCCACTTCCATAAAGTTAAAGTCTGGGTCCAGTCCTTTGCCCACGCCCTCCAATGTCGAGAAGGCACGCATCACAAAGGTAAACGTGGCGGGAAAACGGAACGGCTGTCCGTAGGCGATCTCGTACAGATCATCACTAATTTCGCTGACGGACTGGTTCTCGAAAGGCTTGTCCATGAAGTTATCCAGCATGAACTGCACCGATCGCCGCACCGGTCCCATATCACTGGCTGGGGCCAGCGCACCTAGCTCAACCAGGGAGGAGACGACGCGATCGGCGTCTTTCTGAGCGATGCCAAAAAAGGTGTCCAGCAGCTTTTCGCGGGTAATCGCCTTCACCTGCCCCATCATGCCGAAATCGTAGAAGATGAGCGACCCTTCCGGACTAACCGCAATGTTACCAGGGTGCGGATCGGCGTGAAAAAAGCCATCGTTCAGAAGCTGTTGCAGGTACGCTTTGGCACCCAATTGAGCGATCGCCTTGCGATCCAGCCCCGCAGCTTCCAGCGCTTCGTAGTGGCTAATCTTGATGCCGGGAAGGTATTCCAGCGTCAGCACCCTGGGTGAGGCATAGCGCCAATACACCCTCGGCACGTGCACCCAGTCTTCATCCCGGAAGTTGCGGCGAAAGGTGTCGGCGTTGCGCCCTTCGTTAAGGTAGTCAATTTCCTCGTAGAGGATGCGACAGCACTCGTCGTAAATGCCCAGCCAATCCCGCCCTTTGCCCCACTCTGGGTGGTTCTGGAAGTAGCGAGTAATGCCTTTAAGGATGTCAAGGTCAATCTTGAACAGCTTCAGCAAGCCCGGACGCTGCACCTTGACGACGACTTCTTCGCCTGTATGCAGCTTGGCGCGATGCACCTGTCCCAGGCTTGCTGCCGCCAGCGGCACCGGATCAAAGCTGCGAAACAGCTCTTGAATCGGCTTGCCTAAATCTTGTTCAACGATCGCTTTTGCCTGCTCATAGCTGAACGCGGGCACACTGTCTTGCAGCTTAGACAGTTCCTCCACGTACTCGCTCGGAAACAAATCGGCGCGAGTCGAAAATAGCTGCCCCACCTTAATAAAAGTAGGTCCAAGATCTAACAGCGTTTCTCGAATCCAAATTGCCGAAGCTCTGCGTCGATCGGCGCGGCTTGCATCGGTCATGCCGCCTGGATAAGTCCACGCTTTACCGTAGCGCCACTGAGCCAGCAGCAGCAGCAGCACAAACGACCAAATATCCACAAACCGCCGTCGTCGCGAGTAGTTCTCGCGATTCCAACGATAGGCTTTATCGCCGTAGGGTCTTCCCTTGCGGGGACGCCCAAACGAGGATTGCGTGCCAGCAGCTACAGGCTCCGCAGAGGGTCCAATGGGGTCGGAGTCGTAAGAAAGCGCAGACACTCGAAATCCTGGTTCGTCCTTGGTTTGACTTGTCACTAATGGTATCAAAGGAGACGCAAGCAGCGCTAGAGCGCGCTGCTGCGGTATCGCTTCAATTCCGCCCGAAGCTGAGCAATTTCTGCTCGCAGATCATCGATCGTCGCTTGCAAATCGCCGGAGTAGTTTTCGATCGGAACGATCGCGGTCGTCGTCCGCCCACGCGTTGCCACTTCTTCCGCTCGATTCGCTCGCTCTAACACGTCCTCAGTGAAGTGACGTAGTCGCTCGCGCTGCTCGGCGTCAAACTTACCCATCTCACTCAAAGTATCTGTGAGAACGTTCTCAGCTTGCTCGTAGAGGGCTTCGGCAAATGCTCTACCAACAAAAAACGCATGAATTAGAGGACTACTCATTAAGATATTCCTGCACGCTGCCCAAATTATAGCGTGCTGACGAGGGAGGAAGCGCTACGGTGCTGGACTTGATCGCGTCTCCTCTGGCTGAGCAGAACCCAATGGCGGATCTGGGTTCACTTGGGCGGGCGCAACAGGTTCAGTTGCAGGCGCAACGGGCTGCGGTGCTGCAGGTCGCGGTGCGGCAGGCTGCGGTTCTGGGACCGCTGGGGCCTCCTCAACCGAAGTAGAGTCCGAGTCCAGGGCAGGAGGCGTAATCTCCTCCGGCGTCGGAGAGGGCTTTGGCTTTGGAGCGATCGGGGCGCGAATGGGCACATCGCTTCGAGGGGAAAGTGGGGGAGGGAGCTCACCTCCGACCGGGGCCGCCGTGGGAGGTGGGGAAGTAACAGGCACAGTTATAGATTCTGCCGACACAGGAAAATCTTTGACAGGTGGAAACACCTGTTCTGTGTGAAAAATACTCGATCCAGGTCCAGTCGCCCCGCTAACGCGGAGGGCAAGCCCTGCCCCAACTCCCATCACTAGCGCCAGCGCTGATGCCAAAATCAGCGGTTGATTGGAGGGCTGAGCGATCGACGGTGGCTTGGGAGGTGTGGGTTTGCTGGGTGATGCAGCAATAACTGGCACGGTGGCAGGAGCCGCAGACGCTTCGTTCACCTTGGCGGAGGGAGGATTTCCCTTAGCAGACGGGGGCGGTGCTGACCCATTCTGATGCACCTGAATCAGCGGCAGTTCAGTACTGTGGGGCAGCAGCGAAAACCACGCGGCGATCGTGGGTGGACGAGTTTGGGAGTTTGGGTCCATGCCGCTAAGGATGGCGGCCTCTACCATCGCGCTAAGCTGCGGTTGCAATTGGCGCGGTGACACCAAAGAAGTTTCGTGTCGTTGGGAAGCCGCGATCGGAGGCTGTCCAGTCAGCAAAAAATACAGGCTTGCAGCCAGTGCGTAAACGTCCGTTGCGGCTTGGGGTTCGGCAGACTGATACTGCTCGATCGCCCCATAGGGGTTGCTGGTGGAGAGCACGTTTGCACTGGCTCCGGGCAGCAGCGAAGATGTAACGCCACCAAAATCTACCAGTACAACAAAATCGGCTCCGGGAGGACGAATCAAATTCTTGGGCTTGACGTTGCGGTGAACCAAGCCGTGCCGATGAATCAAACCCAGCGCAGAACCTACCTGCCGAATGTAGCGGAGAGCCTTTGCTTCCGGCAGCGGTCCCTTTGCCTGCACTCGATCGGCTAAAGACTGCCCTGCTACAAAATCCATTACAACAAACGGCAAGCCCCCTTCTTCAAACATGTCCAAAATGTGAACAAAGCCCGGATGCTGACAGCGAGCAAACTGGCGCACGTCTTCGACAAACTGCTGCTTAAGGAGAGCAAAATCCGCGGGGATCTGCGGATTTGGGCGCAGCATCTTGAGAACAACTGCTTTGTTGAGATGCGTTTGAGAAGCTTTGAACGTGACGGTTAAACCCGTGTGACTCAACACCCGCTCCAGGAGGTATTTACCGCCTTGCAGAGGCGAACCCGCTGTCAGATTCATATCAATTCGCTGCAATAGTTCAACCCATGCTAACAGCCTTCGGGGCGATGAAGCCGAGATCCGGAGACCCCGTTTAAGGAGGCAAATCTAGCAAGGGACTGCTCTGAAAGAGCTTTATTTAGCAATACGGTTTCAATCTTTGCTTTGGTTTCAGGCATTACCTGAACAACTTTTTGAAACTTCGGTGCAACGGTATGTCTACCTCTGTATTACCTCACCCGCTGCCCCGATCGCTCCCGCCTCAGATTCTCAATCCTTCGATCAGTCGCCCCGGAGTTGATTCAGCCAGTAGACACTAGATAGTGACGCAAGGCAGTGATGGTGCGATGATAGGAAACAATTTTAACTAAACCTCTAATCCTGTGAACTCGTCTGTCGATACCCCCCGATCGCTCACCTCTGCTGACTTCTCAATTATCCCTGTGACCACAGCGGCAGATCTAGAGCGATTTCTGGATGTTCCAGCGATCGTCTACACCAATGATCCCAACTGGGTGCCGCCGCTCCGCAGCAGCATCGCTAGGCAGCTTGCGCCCGATCACCCGTTCCGAGAGTATGGGAAATTGCAGGCGTTCCTTGCGCTGCGTGGGCAGCGTCCGGTTGGGCGCATTGTAGCGGCAGTAAATCAGCGACTGATCGATCGGGAAGGTCAGAGCGTGGGACTGTTCGGCTATTTTGAGTGCATTCATGAGTTTGCCATAGCCGAAGCGCTCCTAGATACCGCCTGTGACTGGCTTCGAGAACACGGCATGACGCAGGCGCGGGGACCCATCAACCTGTTTACCAACAATAGCTGTTTATTTCTGGTGGATGGCTTCGACTCGCCGCCAATGGTGATGATGCCTTATAACCCACCGTACTATCCAGAGTTTGTCGATCGACTTGGCTGGCACAAAGCCAAGGATGCCTACTCCTACAACTTCCCACTAGACACGTCCCTCCACCCCAAATTCGAGAAAGCGTACCGTGTTGCCTGCAAGTCTGGCATCACGTTCCGTCCCCTCTGTACCAAGGGCAAAGGCTTTCAAGAAGACTGTCTTAGTTTGCACCGCCTCTTTGCTAAAGCCTTTTCTAACAACTACAGTGCCACCCCACACACCGAAGCGGAGTTTTTGGAAGAAGCCCGCGACCTGCAAAGCCTCGTTGATCCTGACTTGTTTCCGGTTGCTGAGTACAACGACGAGATGATTGGTTTTTGGATGGGCTTGCCGAATTACAACATTGCGCTCAAGCACGTCAACGGCAAACTAGACTGGCTCGGCATTCTTAAGTTTCTCTGGTACCGTCGCCAGATCGATCAGGGACGGGTGTTAGTGATCTGTTCGCTACCAGAATTCAGCTCCAAAATGGTGCCGCTAGCGCTGATCTATCTGGGTTTGCAGGGCGGTATTAAGAAGGGCAAGCCCTACAAGCAAGCAGAACTCGGACACGTCTACGAGGATAACTACCCCTCACGCAAACTAATCGAGGCGTCGGGCGGCACGATTTATAAGACCTATCGAATTTATGAGAAGTCTCTAACAACTGAAAACTAGGCATTGGTCACTGGTCATTCGTTATCAGTTGATTTCGTAACCAATGACGAATAACCCATTGCAAATGGCAAAGGATGTACTTCACTCGGATGGAAAATGCTATATCCATGTGCTTATTCACGCTTTCTCTTTGCTAATTCAACCGTTGCGCCTGCAAATTCACTAACACGGCAGCAGTAGAAGTTTTCAAACATCTATACAAGTAAGGGCGTGATGGGACGTCGCTAAGCGGCTCCCTATTGCCTTTCTGCACCGAACCGAGGAGCTGCGAATTGCGGCTCCTCGGGCTTTTGGGCAGTTTGAGGCAGACGGTTCGTTGCGGCTTCGTCAGGCGCACCCTTCAACGAATTCAACCTCTGGTAGTTTGCCCGATCGAAATAGCGTTACGCGACCATTTAGGGTCTCGAAAACTAGCCGGTAGTTACGGTCAGCGGCATCGTTAGGCACGAATGTGAGGTAGCGCCCGCCGCGATCTCCAGTGTACTTATGTGGCATGACTTGAATTCTTCCTGCATACAACGACTTAACACGGGCTTCGGTATCACCAATTTTCGCCCCGCTCACGGTTGTAATTCGACTGCTTCTGTAAACATCGACACGGGCAATGCGATCGCGGGTGCGATCAATCCGCTCATCTTCACGGTTGCTAATCACCATAAATCCCAAATCTGCCGGACCCGATTTTGACGAAAGAAAGTAGCATCCACCCGATCCAGCGCGTGCGCCTTTTTCCACCAGTTGGACACCAGCGGACTTCTCAGCCTGCGCGATCGTCATGCCAATCCGAATCGGTCCAATGCCGTCGATCGCCAGCTTTGATTGCTCAGTCAACCGACTTTGAGCGCTAAGGGGAAAACTAATTAGCAGAAGCGCGACGATCGTGCTGATGAAGAGTGCTAGAAAGCGCCTATTAAACTGCATGGGAAACATCAAAATTAAGAACTGAGATCTCTACAGGCTGCTTACTCAGAACTCCTGAACTCAACAGCAACCGATCGTTAACCGCCCAGTTCTTTCAGAGGTTCTACCACTTCTTATCAGCCATTCGACCGATCGCAGCTTGATGCAGTTTCAGAGCTATCCTTGGCGATACCTTACACGCAACTTGTTATCATGCGAAAGCTTTCTGTTTAGCTGCTGCTCGTGTTCACTCATTCAATTCCACTACTTAATCTTGATCGCGTCAGTCTGGCTCCTAAACTGTTTCGGTCTGTCAAAGGCAGCGTCAGCGCTCCACCACCGGACAGCTACCTGCTGCGGGACATCACGTTTCAGGTGGCTTCGGGCGATCGTGTTGTGCTAGTTGGTCCGTCTGGAGCCGGGAAAACGTCGCTGCTGCGATTGCTGAATCGGCTGAGTGATCCCACTAGCGGAACGGTTTACTTCAACGGGCACGATCTGCGGCAGCTACCCGTGGTGCAACTGCGGCAGCAAATGATGCTGGTGTTGCAGGAGTCTAAACTGTTGGACATGACGGTACAGCAGGCATTGGAATATCCGCTGAGACTGCGGCAGCTAGACAAGCAAGCGATTCAACAGCGCGTGGGCGAGTGGCTCGATCGCCTACACATTCCCACCGAATGGCTTTCCCGCACAGAACTGCAGCTTTCAGTCGGACAGCGCCAGCTTGTGTCGATTGCCCGCGCCCTAATTACCCGACCGCCAGTGCTACTGCTAGATGAGCCAACTGCTGCGCTAGATGTAGGACGGACCCAGCGTTTACTGAACGTGCTGACGGAAGTGACCCAAGGTGGCGAAACAACCGTATTAATGGCAAATCATCAGTTGGAGGTTGCCAAAAGCTTTTGTACTCGCGTGTTGCATCTACAGCAGGGCGCTTTAGTGCGAGATGTGCTCGTGGAGCACGTTGATTGGCAGGAGCTGGAGCGATCGCTCATTCAAGCTGAAGCAAAACAGGCTGAAGATTGGGACTAAAAAAAGGCACTCATAGTGTAGAGGTGCCTTCTAGTTAATCTAGAGAACGAAATTTACGCTTTGCCGCTAAATCGCCTCCATATTTTTCTCGCCCGTGCGAATCCGAACAATCTGCTCAACGGGGGTAATAAAGATTTTGCCATCACCAATTTCGCCAGTTCGAGCCGCCACAATGATTTTCTCCACCACCATGTCTACCTGCTCGTCTTCAACGACAATCTCGACTTTGAGCTTCTGGAGGAACTCAACCGTGTACTCAGAGCCACGGTAGCGCTCGGTTTGCCCTTTTTGTCGCCCAAACCCGCGCACCTCCGAAACTGTCATGCCCACGATTCCCGCATTCACAAGGGCAATCTTAACTTCATCTAGCTTAAATGGGCGGATGATTGCTTCTACTTTTTTCAACGCCTACACTCCTTCGTTGCTTCTAATCGTCACTCTGCTGTCTAGCATGTCACTTCTATCATCGTCAAAAGTGAATGTTTTGTAGCAAAAAATACACTATTTACGATCGCGACACCAGGCATCGCTTCAGGATTCATTATGGGGCGATCGCGATCAGCCAACCGCTTCCATAAGAATTATTCCAGGAACGCAATTTGCTACCGATTTGGCAGCAGCGGGCGCACAATCAGAAATCCAGTGCCAAAGGCTGTTATGACGATCAGGAAAATCACCAGCACCAACCACAACCCACCGATTTCAGTAGCGCGTTCCGGTTGCGGGGTCCGACGCGGTTGAACCTCTTGCTCAGTAAATCGTGGTGCGGGTGCCGTAGGCTCTGCAGGTTCCAGCTTCGGAACACGCTTGCGGGGCGGGGTTTTTGGCTTTGGGGGCGGCAGTGGCTCGATCGGAACCAGCGCTGGCTGGGGCGCAGCCTCCGGCAGTGCAACAGCGACTGGCTGAGCATCTGCCAGTTGGTGAAGTTGGAGAGTCGATTGAACGACCCGTTCAATTTCCGATCGCAGGCGCTGGTTTTGCTCAGTAAGCTGCTGATTTTGTTGTTTCAGCGACTCTAATGCAGCTTGAGTAGACTGCAACTCAGTTGCCACTTGCCGATACAGCGAGATCGGAACCGAAGGCGAGTAGGAAGTTCCTGGTGCAGGCTTAGCAGAAGAAACAGGGGGTTGAGCATTTCGCATAAACAATTCAGCAATTCCAGGCATGTCTAGAGAGTCCGGGCTTTTGAGGCGCAGATGCCCGAAAAGCTACATAAGAATAGCCGCAATTTGAGCGAGGCGATCGCAAACTTTGCGAAGAATTTTTTGACGGGTGTTGCGCCATTAGTCGTTAGCGACTAACTAGCTGCTATCGAAGCGTTACGCTTGATTCGCTAGCCGCTAACGGCTGCTCAATGCCAGACTAACTCGGCGATCTCCTACTCAACTTGAGACGAAGGTGGCAACACTGCTGGGGCGTCGTCGATTGATAGCAAAAACTGCACCAAGTCTGTCTGATCCTGTGGCGTAAACCCTGCCTGCTGATCCACTCAATAGTTGTGTCCGCTACTGTCTGAGTGGATTTGCTGAAGCTTGGTGTTAACACGGTTTGCGTTGATCGCTGCCCCTTGCAGCGTGCGATCGATAAGCACCCGCAGGCTAGCGTCGGGATCGGGCTGAATCCACTGCACTAGCGTCTCCGCTAAACCGAATCTAGCAAGAATCGGCAACGGTGTAGTGCCCGTCCGCTTCTTGATTTAGCACGTCTGCGCCCTACCTACACCGCCATCGTGTAGGTAGGGCGCACTTAAATACAGCCCAATTAGGCTCTACACTTGGTAGCCGCCTGCAGAATTGCCGACAGCATATGCAAGATTGCGCACCGACGCGGGTGAAATCTCAGTTGGGACAGCCAGCGCGGGAGAATCGATCGGCAGCGTGACATTGCTGGGGTAAGAAATCCTAGTCAAGGAGACGGCGAGGTTGTTGGGCTAGGAGACGGACTGATATTGGTGCCGCTGGTACCAGGAGTGGTGCCACCCGTGCCGGTACCAGGAGTGGTCGTGGTGCCACTAGTTCCAGGAGTGGTCGTAGTGCCGCTGGTACCAGGAGTAGTCGTGGTGCCACTAGTTCCAGGAGTGGTCGTAGTGCCACTGGTGCCGGGACTAGTTGTAGTGCCACCCGTGCCGCTGGTACCAGGAGTGGTCGTCGTATCGGTACCCGTACCGCCTGTGCCTGTGCCGCCCTGATTGCCTCCACAGGCACCCAGAAGAACTACCAAGCCGATCGCCGAAGTGAGAAGTGCGAATGTCCGTTTCATAACGCCTTTGCTGCTATTGATTAGTAAACGCTACTGTTTTGGTGGGAGTCGAGTTCACTAACGTCCATCACCCAGCGCGCCTGACCTATCGTCGGTGATGTCAAATAGCTTGGCGTCTACCAATGGGGGTACCGTCAATGCAGCAAAACTGACGCAATAGTATCCTAAACATCATTTGTCCTGGATAGCACTAACGCTGTGACTGTACCCTTATGGGTGCGCACTGATAGTGGATTGAATAAGTGCAGCCACTAGGGTATGAGCTGACATCCCGCAGTAGCGTGAGTTAGCTAGACGGGGCAATTCTCTGAACGATCGGTCATCGTTGCGATCGTCTCGATTAGCCTATCCATGTCGATCGGTTTTGGTAACCACCGCTGAAATCCGGCAGCCATAGCAAGGGCACGGTCTTCATCGCTCACCATAGCAGTAACAGCGATGGCAGGAAGGGGGAATTCTTCCGTCTCTTGCGCCCTGACTTTTTGAAGTAGAGAGTAGCCATTCTCCTCTGGCATAGCAATGTCGCTAATCAAGACATCGGGTCTGAACTGCTGAATCGCATCCAACGCTTGGCTAGCTGAAAATGCCACTTGGGTGTCTACGGCATAGATTTGCAACATCGTGGAGATGAGGCTGCATGAATCAACGTCGTTGTCCACTACTAAGATGCGCAAGCCTTGCAGGACTGAGTGGTTGTTGGAAAGCATGGGGGCTTCAGGCGAGGGCATTCTCTATAGGTGCTCTAGAGTAAGGATCGGCTAGAAACTAGCTAAATTCTAAAAACATTATAAAGGGTATGCCTTCTTAGTCATTCTTAATATAAGAATTTTCAGCGATTTTAACGGCTTCTTAGCTCTAGGGCTACCGATAAGATTGGAGACGAAGCATTGACACGCTGCAAAAGCAAGAGGGCACGGTTTCCCGTGCCCTCTCTACAACTGCGTGAGACGATCGTTATGTGAGGCGATCGTGCTTAGCTTGCAACAACCTCAACGTCAATTGTGGCGCTCACATCAGGATGCAGCTTAATTTCTGCCTTGTAGGTGCCTAGCCTGTTAATCTCCGGCAGCGTAATGCCGCGGCGATCGACCTCCTGCTTCGATGCAGCCAGAATCGCGTCTGCGACATCCTGCGTAGTAACCGTTCCAAAGATGGAATCTTTCTCGCCCGCTTGCTTGGCAATAGACACGCTGCCAACCTTCTCTAGCGCTTGCTTGCGGGTTTCTGCTTCCTGCTTCAGCTCCAGCAGGCGCTGCTGTTCCAGCGCGCGACGTCGCTCTACCTGCTTAAGAATTCCTGGAGTCGCGCTTACTCCGATCCCCTGCGGGATTAGATAGTTACGAGCATATCCCGGAGCCACTTCGACTAAATCACCGGATTTGCCCAACTTGCTAACATCTCGGCTAAGAACCAACTGAATACGCTTTGCCATACATCTTTCCACTTAACACATTTGTAACGGACCACTTAACACATCTGTAACGGGCGCGAGAGTCGATCGCTCTTCCCTCAACCATGAATTATCAGCGGACCGATGGGCAGTACAGGATTTGAACCTGTAACATCCTGCTTGTAAGGCAGGCGCTCTACCGTTGAGCTAACCGCCCGCTTTTGTGCATCAGGCACGGTTAATGATTGTAGCAGACTCTTTTGCTAATAGCACTAACGAAACTAATTTTTTTTAGGGGTCCACAGTTGCGATCGCCCTCTAAAATCAACCTAGTCCCATCCTTATAAAATACCCTGACTCATGCCCTCCGGTCGCACCCACGACAGCATCACCCTCTGGGGTTTACCTCTGGTAGTCGGGATTACGTTCGAGTACACCCGCAGCAGCACTCTGACGCTCATCGTTACAGGAGGCTATCTGTTTAGCGGGCTGATGTTTGGTCCAGACTTAGACATCTACTCCCGCCAGTACAAACGCTGGGGACCGCTACGCTGGATTTGGCTGCCCTATCGACGTATGGTGCGACATCGCTCTGCTTGGTCTCATGGTCCCATCGTGGGTACAGTAGTGCGCGTGGGCTACCTACTGATGTGGCTGGGGTCCTTTGGCATCGTGGTACTTTTGATGGGTACGATCGCCGCTCAGATCTTTGGTGGCGTGGCAGATGGGCGATTGCTGCTTCAGCAGTGGCTTGATGCTTGTGCCCTAGCGCTGGCACAGGCGTTTAAGCAATATGCGGTGGAAGGGTTGACGCTCGGCATCGGATTGGAACTCGGCGCACTCAGCCACACGCTCAGTGATTGGATTGGGTCTGCGTACAAGCGATGGCAGAAACGACGATCGCGAAAACTGCCTACTGTGGCGAAATTGCCGCTGCCTGCCGACGCGCAAACTCCGACACATCTCTTGCCACAGCCCAGCGAAACTGAGGCTGCAGCACATCGGGTGCCCCAGCTTAGCCAACCGCTCAATTCTTCAGTATCCTCGCGCCGTAACCCTCAGCTTCCACCGTTCGTCTAGCTGATCCAGGACCGTTTGAATGCTGTATCTGATTACAGTGAATTACTACTCAACGGAGTTAATCGTCGAACTGCTTGCGTCGATTCAAGCCTCCACGGAGGCTGTCCCGTGTGCTGTGCAAGCGCGTGCGACGATCGTGCAGCCACCAGCCTACAAAGTTATCGTAGTCAACAACGCCCCAGAGGATAGACAGATCCACAGTTTGGCTGGACAAGCTCTTGTTCTGGATGCCGGAGCAAATGTGGGGTTTGGCTCCGCCTGCAACGTTGCGTTGAACTGGGTCTATGAGCGTGACCCACAGGCGATCGTGTGGCTGATTAATCCCGACGCTCAACTCACCGTGGGAGCGCTAGCCGCTGCTGCAACATTCTTCCACACTCAACCTGAGCGTTCGATCGTCGGCACCGTGGTTCGAGAACCCGATGGCACCCTTTGGTTCGGCGGTGGACGATTTACGCCCGCGACGGGAGAGATTTCTGCGATCAACCTAGTTGCCGATTCCGCGTCGGATTACGCTGCCTGTGACTGGGTGACGGGCTGTAGTTTACTGCTGAACTTACAGCGCTTCTCTGGCTGTCCGCAGTTTGATCCTGCCTACTTTCTCTACTATGAAGATTTCGATTTTTGTCGGCGCTATGCAGTGATGAAGCATTCTGTTGGCGTTACAAATCAAATAACTGTAGTTCACTCGCCTTCGTCGATTACCGATCGCGATCGCCAGTTCAAATTCCGCCACAGCACGTACAGCTATTTGCTGACGCTGGAACGGTATACTACAAAGCTGGTCTTGACGGTGCGGCTACTGCGAATCGTCCTGCGGGCGCTGCTGCTATTAGCAACTCAACCGAAAGTGGCGATCGGAAAATTTGCAGGTGTGTGGATGTATTTCAAACGGACGTTACGCTTTGAGCAGCCCATTTCTAGTTAACCTCTCCTTTCTGTCAAATCAGCCTACGGGGCTGTCTGTTTACGCTGCCAATCTCTTCCCCCACTTAAAAGCTTTGCAGCCGACACTGTTGAGCGCGGCGTTGATCGACGGCTTCAACTGCTATCCGGTTCCGGCGGGAATGACACCCGATCAAGGCAAGTTAGGGCACCTTCGCCGTCTTCTGTGGACGCAGGTGCAGCTTCCCAAAATTTATCAGCAACTCCAATCGAGGCTGTTGTTTTCACCCATTACTGAAGCGCCTCTAAATACGGCTTGCCGCTTTGTGGTAACGGTTCACGACTTTATTGCCCTCCGGTTTCCGGATCGGTTTTCGCCGCTGACTGTCTACCACCGCTACTACATTCCTCAAGTGCTGCAGCAGGCGCAACACATCCTGTGTGTCTCACAAGCAACCGCAGACGATCTAGTTCAATTTTGGGCAATTCCAGCGAGTAAAATCACGCCAATTCCTCTAGCGTACGATGCTAAAGTTTTTCGGTTTCTCGATTTACCGACAAAAAACTTTTTTCTGTACGTGGGTCGCCTTGATCCCTATAAAAACGTGCAGCGGCTGATTTCAGCGTTTGCAGCGCTACCCAGTCGCTGTGACTATGAACTGTGGATCGCCGGACCGCCCGATCGCCGCTACTTGCCCACGCTCGTATCGCAGGTAGAGGATTTAGGCATCACTCCCCACGTCAAATTTCTCAACTACGTGCCCCGTGAGCAGCTGCCTATTCTGATGAATCAGGCGATCGCGCTGGTGTTTCCCAGCCTATGGGAAGGGTTTGGATTGCCAGTGCTAGAAGCAATGGCGTGCGGAGCACCCGTCATTACATCGAACTGCTCCTCGCTACCTGAAGTGGCAGGCGACTCGGCAATTCTGGTTGATCCCTACCGCGTAGAGGCGATCGCAGAAGCAATGCAAACCGTCGCAACCAATGCCACCTTATGGTCCCACTATCGGAGTGCTGGACTTGCAAGAGCAAGCCAAATTAGCTGGACAACGACCGGACAAGCGACTGTACAAGTGCTAAAGCCGTTTCTAGAGTTTGCATAAGCATGTCTAATCAATATTAAGAGTAGCAATGTACCTTCTGGTAGAAGGATTGCGTATTATTCATCCTCTAAAGTTTCCCTGATTACCCTATTCACAAATTTGTTTTGGCACCAGCTTAACGGAGCCAAAGTGCAAGGAGGAATTTTTATGCAACGAATGTTTTCAGCGTTAATGGCTGCTTCCCGTCATATTTTGTTTGTGGGTTTAATTAGTGTTATTAGCTTGACCGGATTGTGGGCGATCGTCCCTCAGCCAGCCTACGCAACAACTACTGCTAGCCAAAAGCCTTCGGAGGAAGCTGTAATTAGCCCGGACGGTGAATCCTATGCAACCCGTGAAGAAGCGTATGAAAAGGCAATTCAAGCCGCCAATGATCCTAAAGGCTTAGAAAAGGAATACGAAAAAGACCTGAAGATTTACAAAGAAGAGAATCCCGACAAAACGAACATTGTTGAAGAAGCAAAAGACGTGATTGAAAAGGTAACGGGTAAAAACTAAGTTTGATTGTCTAGCTACCAGCGTGTTTAACCCGATTGTGTTTTGCCGCCTGCTCAACCCTTGAGTTGCAGGCGGTTTTTGCACGTCGATCGCTCTATTTCGGCAGAAATTTGAACACACTTGAATACGAATTTGTTGTAAAACCCTGCTGCAAGCGGCTGAAACTACCTCAATTTCTGCCAAAATAGGCGAGACAAAACTTCATCAGTTGCAATATCACTAAACGAAACCTGCTTCAAGCGGTTGTGTCTGGCTGATAGCTGTTGGTTGAGCTCCCTCTACACTGCGCAGGAGAATCACTTCGATGGTCGAATGGATTACAAACACCATGCACTCGCTGGGATACGTGGGCATCGGATTGCTGATGTTTCTAGAAAACTTGTTTCCACCGATTCCGTCGGAGTTGATTATGCCTCTAGCAGGCTTTACCGTTGCTCAAGGCAGAATGAATTTTGTCTTGGCAGTGGTGGCAGGAGTGGTGGGAACAGTATTGGGAGCATTGCCCTGGTACTACGCAGGCAAGGTGCTAGGAGAAAAGCGGCTGCGGCAGCTAGCCGACAAATATGGCAAATGGGTAGCCATGTCAGGTAGCGATCTGGACAAAGCCAACGCTTGGTTCAACAAGCACGGAGCAAAGGCTGTGTTCTTCTGCCGACTCGTTCCTGGAGTTCGCACGGTGATCTCGCTTCCTGCAGGCATTAGCGCCATGCCGATCGCTCCCTTCCTGCTGTACTCCACAGCCGGAACAGCGCTGTGGGTGCTGCTGCTGACAGGTTTAGGCTACTTTTTGGGTAACAACTACGCCTTGGTAGATGACTACCTGGGTCCCGTGTCTAAACTGGTATTGATTGGTCTTGTCGCTGGGTTTGTGTTCTGGGTTGTCAAGCGCAAGCGCAAGCTGAAGGCGGCTAAACGGCGTAGCTTGTAGTAACGTCGGGTTAAAAAACCTTGTGACACTCGATCGGCACTAATTTCAAGCTTGTTCGTCTAGAAGCAAGTCGGAGTTTTCTGTCGGGAGATAGCCTGTCGTTTAGGACAGGACCTTTAGCATCTTTAAGGATCGCTAAAGGTTGTGAGTCAAATAACCTGGAATAGTCATCTGGGCTATCTGAGACAGGCAGAATGCCTAGCCCGCTTTATCTACACCTGATTCAGCCCCGAGTTCTGAGTTCTGTCTCCTGATTCTGAACACTTTTATCGGTGCCGTTGTAGGCGATAATGTTGGCTAGGCGGCTGGGCACAAGTTTAGTCGTCTCTTCCGCAAGGAGGACTCATGATTGATCCACAAGAAGCACCTAATTAAAGCCCAAAATTTATGATAAGCATTGAAGGAAAGCGATCATCCTTGCCCGGTTTATGCGAGTGGTTCGGACCTTCACGCTGATTGCCTCAGGCGTTGATACCCTGCGATCGCGTCCATTCATGGTTTACAACCTTGTTGGTAGCTTTATCTGAACTGTTAGGGTTATGTGGTTGGGTGACTTCTTAGCAAAACTGGTTCCTAACATAGACCCGTATTTGCTACTGATTATTGTGGTGTTGTCCCTGGCTCCGTCCATTTTTCATTATCAAGAAAGACATTCAGGCAAACATTGAACGCACGCGATCGTTACTGGCAGCTTCTGGTTTATATCCAGCCGCAAACGCGAACTATCCTTCAAGCCCTGGTCTGTACGCTCGTTTTTATGGCGATCTGGCCCATTTTGGCAAAGATTGCTGGCACCATGTCAGTGCTAATTGCTAAAGGGGATATTCCAGGAATTGCCCAGCTTGCAGGTGTTAGCGCGATCGCATTTCTGGTTCAAAAGATTGCTCAGTATGGGCAAGACTCCTTGATTGCCAAAGCGGCACTAGCGATCACGTTCGATTTGCGTAAGCACGTCTACGCCCACCTTCAGCGTCTTAGCTTGGGCTACTTTGAGAGTGCCCAAAGCGGCGACCTTGCCTACCGCTTGACTGAAGATGTCGATCGCGTTGGGGAAGTAGTCAACAAGATTTTCCACCAGTTTCTGCCTAGCGTGCTGCAACTGATTGTGGTCCTGAGCTACATGGTCTACCTTAACTGGCAGCTTACGCTGGCAGCGCTGATGATTTCCCCTCTGATGGCGCTGTTGATCACCTGGTTTGGGGAGCAGATCAGCAAACTCTCTTTCCGCAGCCAAAGCCGCATTTCTGACTTGTCAGCTCTGCTGGTTGAGGTGTTTAGCGGGATGCGACTTGTACAAGCATTTGCCGCTGAAGACTACACGCTAGAGCGCTTTAGCCAAGAGGCAGAGCGCAACCGTCAAGCGCGATTTCGCACCGAGCAGCTCAAAGCAATTCAGGTTCCCGTAGTCGGCTTTCTGCAATCTCTCTGTCTGCTGCTGCTGCTGCTGCTGGGAGGATGGCAGGTGTCGCAGAGCAACCTGACGGGCGGCGAGTTTGTCAGCTACTTAACAGCGGTCGTAATGCTGATTGACCCGATCTCGCTGGTCACAAGCAACTACAACGAGTTTAAGCAGGGAGAAGCCTCGGTCGATCGCATTTTTGAGCTGCTGGCGATTCATCCAACCGTCATTGAAAAGCCAGATGCGGCAAGCATGCCGCCCGTAACGGGTAAAGTCGAATACCGCCATGTTAGTTTTGCCTACCAAATCTCTCAGCCAGTGCTGAGAGATTTGAGTCTGCTGGTGCTGCCGGGAGAGGCGATCGCCTTAGTTGGTTCGTCGGGAGCCGGTAAGACAACGTTGGCGAATCTTTTGCTGCGCTTTTACGATCCGCAGGCTGGACAAATCCTCATTGATGGCATCGACATTCGTGATGTATCTCTAAGCAGCGTGCGGCGGCAGATTGGCATCGTGCCTCAGGAAACGATTCTGTTTTCTGGCACGATCGCTCAGAACATTGCTTTTGGGCAGGCGCAGCTTGATTTGGAAGCCGTGCAAGCCGCTGCCCGCATCGCCAACGCTCATCAATTCATTATTCAGTTTCCACAGGGCTACCAAACCTGGGTCGGAGAACGGGGCGTGAATTTGTCGGGTGGACAGCGCCAGCGCTTGGCGATCGCTCGTGCCGTCCTGCTGAATCCGCGCATTCTGATTCTGGACGAGGCTACCTCTGCTCTGGACTCAGAATCGGAAGCTCTGGTGCAGGAGGCTTTGGAGCGCCTGATGCAAAACCGAACAGTCTTCATCATCGCCCACCGACTGGCTACGGTTCGCCGTGCCGATCGCATTTTGGTGCTAGAGCAGGGAAGCGTCGTCGAATGCGGCACCCATTCGGAACTGCTGGACCAGGGTGGGCGCTACGCCCGCTTCTATGCCCAACAGTTCCAGAATTGACTCAGCTTCCTAAACTGTTTCCCAAACTGCGCAACTGGCGCAGCGCATTTAAGCAAGCGGGACAATCGCACCCAAATAGCGCAGCGGCTGCATCGCTCTCTTCATCGGTAAACTCCAGCACGTCCGCATCCTCAAGCTGAAGGGGAGCCTGGGCAAGCTTGGATGCCTGGTTCAAATCAATGATCTGCTTAGCGGATGTGCCTGCCGCAGTGACACGCACACAGGTGAATTGTCGCTGGGTAATGGAGACAGCACGATCGCAGTACAGATTGTCAGAGACTCGAACAGGCGCTGTAGTTGCAGATGCCGGAGGCGCAAGCACAGTCAAGTAGCAAAACGCCGATCCCAGCAGAGCGGGACAGGATAGCAGGGTTAGAAACAGTTTTCTCATAGATTCACCGGATAGCGATCGTGGGAATTGGCTTATCGTACTCTATGAACCTGTTTTCACCTCACTTGTTTCGGCATCCGCACATTTTCTTTGAAGATGGCTTGTAAAGAGCTCATATCACGAATAATTTAGCGGTGCTCGTTGGCAAAAGCCCTTCTAATTTTCTCTTCAAAACAACAGTTTTGGAAAAGAAAGAACGGCTTTACAAAGCTAAAGGCTTCAGTAGTCTCCGAATTAGCACCAATAGCAATTCGTTTAGTCGTCAATCGCTCGAGCTGCTATTTATTAGAGCGCCAAAGATTGCTTAAGCTGGAAACGCAGACGATGACGATCGTGCTAAAGGGTAATTCGCTATCCCATTGAGCAATTTTGAGTTTTTTGTCTGAAGCGTGCAGAAAGGCTAACAAAATGGATAAGGCTTGATTGGAAACTTACCAGACCAACGTAGCAATACCACTTCTTCCCGCATCTGCTCTTTGGTGGCTGTCGCAAAACGAGTGCGGAATAAGTCAATGTTCGTCAGTTCGTAGCCCAATCCTTCCGCAATTTCTCCAAGGAGTTCTCCCGTACGGATCATTACTTGAAGATATGATTTTTGGTCGCCTACAACATAAGCAAGTTGAGCTCCGGGACGGAGGCTATGCCGCAAATCTGCTAGATGCTTTGCCATGCCGCCAAAGTACAGCTTGACCGCACGATGATACAGACGCTCGAACCCACTCGTTTTTTCAAGCGCAATCCGTCGCGCTTCAATTTCGTCCGCGATTCGCTGAATTTCTGGATGGCGGGATACCCAAACATCATCCGCATCTGCTTTAAATACATTGCGCGTGTTGGAGCGCATTAATCCCTCTTTGAACGCCCTCAGTTCCGCTTTGTTGCGAACAAAACCAAGCAGCACCGATTCCAATCGCGTTGTCCGCGTGTAGTCTTTTTCGTTGGGATAAGGCGGCGAGGTGATTACGGCGTCGATCGACGCAGGCTCCAGCACTTGCAGAATTTGGCGAGCATCTCCGTGATGGACGATCGCAGGCGTCTCAGATTGCAACCGAAGCAACCGCAAATCCTCTACAACGGTACGAACCTGTTGGAGCCAAGCGTCTAGCACAGGTGCATCGAGCTTTGCCTTGGTCACGCCCACCTCTGGACCAAAGCGGACATTGCCAATCGAAGTTACTAATGCTTTCGCTACGGCTAAGCGCAAATGGGGGATCACGATCGGATCTGCGTATTGCTGAATTTGCTCCAGCAGCACCAAGGTTTTGTGCAGCGGCAGGGGGCTGATGGAACTGGTTTTATCTTTTGCATGCTTCAGCAGAATCGCATCACTTTCGGGGGCAAGCGTGCGAAGCGTGTCGCCTTCCCGATTCAAACTGGTTTCGGTCTGTTGAGCAATTTGCTCAGCAGCGGCTAGCAAACTGTCCGGGTTAATCGCCCAATTTGTCTTGACCGAACCCGCAAACCACGCCATCGGATTGGCTTCCACTCCAGCACTGTCAATGCCTAGTTTCTTGCACTCCACGACTGTCGTACCCGTGCCACAGAACGGATCGAGCACTCGCTGTCCGGCTTGAATGCCAAATTTCTCTAGATAGTCCTGAATCAGATGTGGTGGAAACGAGAGCACAAAGCGATACCAATCGTGAACCGCACGATCGTCCACTCGCACTCGATTGATCTCAGGATGATGACGATCGAGTTCTAAATCAGTAGCACTTATCATTAGTTTCCAGTGTTTACCACCACATCTAGCGTTTTACAGGAGCATTAACGTTTTAGCAACCGTATATGTGCATTCTGCTATATCTGCAGCTAGTACAAATAGTCTACAAGAATTTGGCGCAAGATTTTTGATATAAAGCTATCACCCCCCTTCAAACCGCCATGCCCGACCTTCCCCTGCTCGAACTTCAGCGCCTCAGCGTAAATTATGCTGGCATTCAGGCGTTGCAGGCGATCGACCTCGTAATCTACCCAGGCGAAGTCGTGACGCTAATTGGGGCAAATGGGGCAGGCAAAAGCACAACGCTGCGAGCAATCTCGCGCGTTGTGAGCCTCCGGGATGGGCAAATTTTCTATGAAGGGAAGAACATTTCGCGGCAGCGTCCTCATGACGTCGTGAAGCTGGGCATTGCTCACAGTCCTGAAGGGCGGAGAATTCTGGCGCGACAGACTGTGTTGGACAATCTGGAACTGGGAGCGTACACCCGCGCTGATCGCCTCGGTATCAAATCTGACATTGAGCAACAGTTTCTCGCTTTTCCTCGACTGGCAGAGCGCAAACACCAGCAGGCAGGCACCCTCAGCGGCGGCGAACAGCAGATGTTAGCAATCGCGCGCGCGCTAATGAGCCGTCCCAAGCTGCTGCTGCTGGATGAGCCAAGTTTGGGGTTAGCTCCCACGATCGTCCGGGAAATCTTCGCGATTATTCAGCGCCTCCGCACCACAGGCGTGACAATTTTGCTAGTCGAGCAAAACGCCAACCTGGCGCTACAGTCTGCCGATCGCGGGTATGTGCTAGAAGCAGGATGCATTACCCTGTCGGGACCTGCAGCGCAGTTGCTAAACGACGATCGCGTGCGGCAGGCATATCTGGGATAGAAAAATTGTCTTTTCCTACACACCGCCGTTTAGTCGGACTTTGCACAATAAAGGGCAATCTTAACGATGCCGTTAGCGTTCGGGGTGAGTTAACAAACTAACCGCGGGTAGACGACGGATCAGTAAGAACCTGTTATATTAAGAACCGTAACGATTCACTGGACTAGCTTGACTATTTCACGAATCTAACGTCGCTACTTCACGTAAGGATTGAGTTCTGTGACTTCTCTACTTCAGCTTACGCAAGCAACCCAAGAACCACAAATCGTCAAATTCTTTCAGCAGTCGGAGGGCACTTGGCGATCGGAGCGTCGCTACTACACGCTTCCCGATGGTGAAACGAAGGAAGTCGTCAGCATAATTACGGTTCGGTTTTTGCCACAGGGATGTCCGGAGCTAATCCGCTTGGCGCAGATGCACGAGCTTGAAGATGAAACTGCGATGATCTGCGGTAGTGAAGTCACATGGGATGGCAAAAATTCTGCCTCTGGACGGCGAGAGTCACGCGGTTCAACGCTGTTTGGCGCGTTGGGAACAACGCTGTATCGCGATCGGGGCTACGCTACGCTAAAGCCCATTACTGCCCAGTTCTATTTCCCCACTTCCCAAACGCTTTGCCTCCGCACAGAGTACGATGGCTCGGTGTTTGAGGAAGAACTGAAGCTGATCGGGCAGCAGTACCGCACTCGCCAAACGATTATTTCGCGGGCAGGGGAACAGCAGATGATCGGTCAATACCTGGAGAAGCGCATTTGATCGTTAAGCGATCCTGATCTGCATGGGCGGCAGCCTATGGTAATTCATTGCGACCTTAAGCCGAGCGATATTCTACTTAGCAGTCGGTCTAAAAACTCGATCGGTCAGGTCTATCTATCAGAAAGTCATTTGCTTGAGTAATTGGAGCTATTGTGGCAATGCAGCGCACCTCCAGTACAAAGCGCAATTCTGCAAATCAAATTCCTTACAGAAATCGCTCCTCACCATTCTGGCAAGGAGCGATCGCAGCATCAACGGAACCTGTCGAGGTTAGTGGTTGCCGTTGCGGTGTCCATTCCGAATTGGGGTACCGCAGGGATAAGTTGCCACAAGTTCCCGTTCTGGCGTAACCACTGGAATTGGTGTAGAAACAACATGCGCCGGGTTCTCTTTAGCAGCGAGGTAGTCTGCCTGAAGCTTCGCCAGCATCTGTTCGCGTCGATCGTACAGTCGCTTCAGCGGGCGAGGAGCACACTGATTCGTCACGTAGGCGGTGAGAATTGGCAGGGCGATCGTGCTATCGGTGTAGCAGACGATCGTGCTGGGCAGTTCGTCTGGGTCTACTTTGCCCCAGCTTACCGCTTCACTGGGGGTCGCGCCAGAGAGTCCACCCGTGTCAGGACGGGCATCCGTGACTTGGATAAAGTAGTCGTGCCCACGCTCTTCTAGACCGAGAACTTCGTGCAGTTGCGGCTGGGTTTGCAGCAAGAAGTTCTTGGGACTACCACCGCCAATGATCAGCGCCGCGCTCTTACCTTCGACTCCTTCAACGCCGCTCTCGCGAGCAGCGTAGGCGATCGCTGCCGTTTCGTTCACGTCCAGCGATGGATCGATGACGAGCTTGTAGCCCTCTAGCGAAAGTGCCGCCACGTTCATGCCGATCGAGCTATCGCCCGGAGAGGAGGTGTAGATAGGGACACCACACTCATACGCGGTCGCCAACAAACTGGAATTCTTGACGCCAATCTGCCGCTCTACTTCATACACGTACTTGCCCAGCAGGTGATGAAACTCCGCGGTGCTCATGCGCTTTTGGAACGGTTCCGCTTTGAGGATTTCGCGGATAAACGCATCAGTTTCTAACAGGACATCGTAGCCAAACACGATGTCATAGATGCGAATGCGTCCTTCGTCGCGCAGTTTCACATCGTCTACAAACGGATTGCTGGCGTAGAGATCAAGCCCCAACCCGTAGTGCATATCGTGATACAAGTTGGCTCCAGTGCTGATAATCCAATCGACAAATCCGTTGCGAACCAACGGAGCCAGCACTGAAACGCCAAAGCCCGCAGGCGTCATAGCACCCGACAAACTCAACCCGACCGTCACGCCGTGCTGAAGCACTTCCCGGCTCAGCAGATGGCAGATTTCTCGTAGGCGAGCAGAGTTGTAAGCGGTGAAGTAGCCGTCGATCAGATCAACAACGCTGATCTCAGCGGGCATGGGGGCGGGTGCGATTTTATGGCTAAGCAGTTTGGACATGAATGAACTCCAACACAAATAAACGGCATAAAGACATGGAGAAAATGAGCAACAGAACCGCAGGAGATTGAGCATCACGATCGAGGCATTACAGCCGCATCGTGATGTCGCAGCAGCCCACTCAACACCTACGTCCGGATGGAAAGGTGCGATCAGGTAAAGCTGCAAGGGCTGTCAAAAACAAGCAACCCGCGGTTAGGGACGCAAGACCAATGGCGTCGAAGCGTCAACTCAAAGC
>NZ_JACJPG010000579.1 GCF_014695955.1 Leptolyngbya sp. FACHB-36
ACGCCGAAGCGTCCTGATGCAACCTGTTTAATCGCCGAGCTAGCGGTATCGCCGTTTCGCAGTCCGTTCAAGTGAGGCAGAAGGGAAGAGTGCCCCGTGTCATCCACATCATTCAGCACATTGAAGCGGACTGGATCTTCACCGCCTTCACCAGAGTTCGATTTGCCACCGATGCGGTTCATAGCGATCGCCAGGACTTCGTGCGCCTCGCGAGACAGTGCACCAAGCGACATGCCGCCCGTGCAGAAGCGATGCACAATATCAGCCACAGGTTCCACTTCATCGATCGAGATCGAGGGGCGATCGCTCTTGAAATCTAACAGGTCGCGCAGAGCCGTTAGGGGACGGTGCTCCAGGTAGTTCTGATAGAGTTCGTAGTGGTCGAAGCGCTTGGTCGCGACGGCTTTGTGCAATTGCTTCGCCATTTCCGGGTTGTTCATGTGATACTCGCCGCCTGGACGGTACTGCACAAAGCCGAAGTTCTCCAGCTTCTTGATCGTTAACTCCGGGAAGGCGCGGCAGTGGAATGACAGCACTTCTTGTGCCAGTTCTGCAACGCTCAGCCCGCCCAGTCGAGAGGCTGTGCCATAGAAGCCTAAATGCAGCAGATCCGAGCCGATGCCGATCGCCTCAAAGATTTGAGCGCCGTGGTAGCTGGACAGCAAGGAAATCCCCATCTTGGAGAGGATCTTTAGCAAGCCGTCTTCGATCGCCTTGCGGTAGTTCGCTTGCGCAGCTGCCAACGGAACCGACTTAATTTTGCCCCGCTCCATCAGGCTTTGCGTTCTGGAGTCTCCCCACCACTGCCGCACAGTTTCCAGCGCCAGATACGGACAAACCGCGCTGGCGCCGTAGCCGATCAGGCAAGCGAAGTGGTGCGTGCTCCAGCACTGAGCCGTGTCAACAACAATCGAGGTGCGCATCCGCAGTCCCTGACGAATCAGGTGATGGTGCACCGCTCCCACGGCGAGCAGCGGCGGAATGTAGCTGTACTCCACTGTGAGTGTCGTTGGATTGCCTGCGTGGTCGAGGCGATCGCTGAGAACCAAAACCGTTTTGCCCGATCGCACGGCTTCTGCTGCCTGCTGACACAGCGCTGTCACTGCCCGCTGTAGACCGCTAGGACCCGAGGCGATTTCAAACAGCGTTGATAGAGACGCCGTTTCAAACCCAGATTGGCGCACCTGGTCAAGTTCTATGTCGCCCAACACTGGAGATTCCAACTTCAGCAAGCGGGCATGATCCGGTTTCACATCCAGCAGGTTGCCACGATCGCCCAACTGCATCGTCAACGACATGACGAGGCTTTCGCGCAGGGGATCGATCGGAGGATTCGTCACCTGGGCGAACCGCTGCTTAAAGTAGTCGTACAGCAAGTGAGGCTTCGCCGACAGCACTGCTAGCGGAGTATCGTCGCCCATACAGAACGTCGGTTCTTTCGCTTGCGCCGCCATCTCTTGAATGATCATCTCCACGTCTTCTGACGTGTAGCCGAACGCCGTTTGGCTGCGGAGAAGCGCTTGCGTTTCCATGCGGGGAGCGTCTTCCGCAAAGACGTGAGGTTTAATCGTTTGGCGACTCTGCAACCACTCGCCGTAGGGGTGGGCATTGGCAATACGCTGCTTAATCTGCCAGTTTTTCAGAATCTCTTGGTGCTCTAAATCCACCAAAATCATTTGTCCCGGTCCCAGCCGTCCTTTCTCAACGATGTCGGCTTCGGGTAGCTCGATCACGCCTGCTTCCGAGGCCACTACGACATAGCCATCGCGAGTAATGCTGTAGCGAGCAGGACGCAACCCGTTGCGATCGAGCGTTGCCCCGACGGATTTGCCATCGGTGAAAACCAGCAGGGCTGGACCATCCCACGGCTCTTGCACGCCGCTGTAGAATTCGTAGAAATCGGTAATTTCTGGATAATTCAGCAGATCCGGCTGGTTCTGGTACGCCTCCGGCACCATGATCATCAACGACTCTTGCGGGCTACGACCAGAGCGCACCAGAAGCTCTAGCACGTTGTCAAGGTTGGCAGAGTCGCTGTTCTCAGCATTAACGGTGGGCTTCAGGTCGTTGAAGCGAGTCTCCTGCGAAGATGCTCCGCAACCATCCCAGCATGAATGTGATAGGTCCGCTTCCCGTGCCGACATCCAATTGATGTTGCCCAGCAGCGTGTTGATCTCGCCGTTGTGTCCCAGCAGGCGCATTGGCTGTGCAAGGGACCAGCGAGGCAGCGTGTTCGTGCTGAAACGACGGTGATATAGCGCAAAGGCGCTTTTGTATTCGGGCTGCTGCAAGTCCAGGTAAAAGTCACCCAGCACTGCCGATCGCACCATGCCCTTGTAGACGATCGTCCGATTGGAGAATGAGCAGAAATAGAAATCTTGAAACTCAGATTCCAGCGTTGAGCCGTGCACCTCTGCTGCCGTCGCTCGCATTACCCGCTTGCGCGTCAAATAAAGCTGCCGCTCCAGTTCATCGCCCTCTAGCGCAGATCGCACAATCACCTGCTCGATCTGCGGTTGATTTTCGCGCGCTTGCTGTCCCAGCGTCTTCGGTTCAACGGGCACAGCCCGCCAGCCCAACACGGTCAAGCCTTCTTCAACCGCGATCGTCTCCGTGACACGCCGCGCGATCGCAGCGGCTTCCTCGACCGCAGGCAGAAACGCCATACCGACCCCAATGTGGGTCGTTTCAGATACTGCATGACCTTGAGCCGTGAACCATGAGTGCAGCAGTTCCCAGGGCACGGCAGTCATCAAACCTGCTCCATCCCCAGAGTCCTGATCGGCACTGCACCCGCCGCGGTGCTCCAAGCAGGTTAGCGCCGACAGCGCCTGCTGAACCAGTTCATGGCTGATGCGTCCGCGCTGATCGGCAATAAATCCAACGCCGCACGCGTCTCGCTCTTCCACCAGCCAGCGCTGCCCCGCGTATCCCACGTCTCGTCCCTGATGCAAATAATTGTCGTGATTCACAATTGCCCCACTCATGAAATGACTCAGTTTGATTTCGCTTCGTTAGTCTTCGGACTCTGGTAATCCGGTCGTATCACATTCCAAACCTGGGTATCCCAATTGCAAGTCAGGTACGAGCGCTGATACTGGCGCTCCGCCGATCGTATTGAACGTCACTCACTCACAATGAGAAAAACTCACCCCGCTATTACGCGGGTGAACCATGAGTCAAACTGCTGGAGGACAACAATGGGACATCGACACTTCATTACTGAACTGTCAGCGTCTTTGTATCAGGTGGAAGTAAGAATATTATAAAAAATCCCTGAGCCTGACAATCCCCGACCTGGCGAACGATCGTCGTCATTACCCCCTCACGTTGGGCTTAAAGTCATCATTTCCTTACAGAACGTAACGTCATGCTTAATAACGATGGTCATTTGCCAACACCGACCGGAGCTTTTGCTGAAGGGCGGCGTCTAACTGAAGATGCTTTTGCTTCCAGTCACATCGTGCTTAATTTAAAATCCTCCTTCCTGTCTCGCGTTTTTGCGCTGCGCCTGCGGGCACGATCGCTGCTCGGATTACCCATCGCTCTGACAATTTGCGCCACGACGATGCAGCCGACGCTTGCCGAGTCCGTTAACGCCCCAGCAGCGCCAGCACCCAGCAGCGCTACGCTCACTCAAGCACTGCCCTCTTCTCCACGAGTGCAGCAAGGCAATCAACAGGGCAATCAAATTGTGCTGAACGGTCGCCGCTTCACGGCAGCGTGGAGCCAGTGGCAATCTGCCTCACGCTCGATTCGGACTGGGATCAGCGATGCAGGCCTGCTCCAGCTCACCGGAGTCGAGTTCCTCAGCACCAACGATGCCAGCCGTCAGCCGATTCAGTGGTTCTCGCAACCTGCGACCGATCCGATCGCCCTGGCGACGCGGCTACTGCCTCCGATCCGCTATCTTGACATCACCGATCTCGCTCAGCGATCGGGCTGGCAGGTGCAGGCACAGGGAACGACGCTTCAAATTACCTCAACCCCTGCGAAGGTCTTGTCGGTGCGTCAGGGCAAACAGCCGTGGGGCGACCGCATTGTGATTGAACTCGATCGTCCAGCCACCTGGCAGGTGGAGCAAAGCCAAGAATTCGCGCTGACCCTAGATGCCCAAACCGATGCAGCTCTGCTACAGTCCCTAAAGTTCACTCCTGTCAATCAACTCTACCCCGCACAGCTAGAATCAACCCAAAGCCAAACTCGTCTTCGGCTAGGACTTCCCATCGGTTTGCGTCCCCGCGTTTGGAGTCTGCCTAATCCAAATCGCCTCGTGATTGACGTTCGTCCGGATGCCACAGTGGAGCAGTCTATTTTGTGGGCACCGGGGCTGCGCTGGCGCAGGCAGACACTAGCTCTGGGCAACGATCGCTTTCCAGTTGTGTGGCTAGAAATTGACCCGCGCCAGCCGGGAGTAACGCTGCGACCTATTTTACCCAACGCTCAAGCGGTCGTTGGTACGGCTCCACTGCTTCAGACTGCTCAGCAAACGCAAGCGACGGCTGCCATTAATGGCGGCTTCTTTAACCGTAATAATCAACTGCCGTTAGGTGCCATTCGTCGAGACAGACGCTGGCTGTCGGGTCCAATTCTCAACCGAGGCGCGATCGCCTGGAATTCAAATGGCTCGTTTACGATCGGGCGCCTGAGTCTGCAAGAAACCGTAACCACATCCACGGGGCAGCGCCTGCCGCTGACCTACCTCAACAGTGCCTACGTCCAAGCTGGCATTGCTCGCTACACCGCAGAGTGGGGACCAGCGTATACGACTCTGTCGGATAACGAAATTGTCGTAAGCGTACAGCGCAACCAGGTCGTGAACCAACAGACGATCGCCACCGCAGGCAGCAGTCCAATTCCGATTCCTTCTGATGGCTACTTGCTTGTGCTCCGCGCCAACAAAACCGCCGCGTCTGCTTTTACGGTAGGAGCCACGCTGCAAGTCGAAACTGCCGCCAACCCGCCAGAGTTTGCGCAGTATGACCAGATCGTGGCAGCAGGACCGTTGCTAGTTCAAAATCGTCAGATTGTTCTGAATGCTCAAGCTGAACGATTTAGCAATGCCTTTGCTGCTGAACTCGCCAGTCGCAGCGCGATCGGACTAACCTCCGATAGTAAGGTTCTGCTCGTCGCGGTTCACAACCGCCTTGGAGGGGCAGGTGCCAGCTTGACTGAGACAGCTCAACTTATGCAGCAGCTTGGTGCAATCAATGCGCTTAACCTGGACGGTGGTAGTTCAACAACGCTCTATCTAGGTGGGCAACTGCTCGATCGCCTTCCTCGTACAGCGGCTCGCGTACACAATGGCATTGGCATATTTCTTCAGCAAAATCCGTAAATTTACTCTGCGTGGTTTATTGCTGCTTGGGCAAAATTAAAGCTCAGTTGAACTCGATGCTCGCTAGGTGAAGACTCGATGTGAATTGAGTAAACTGCCTCATTCGGTATGAAACGTCAACTTTGAATTTGCTATGGTTGCTCCGGACGCTTAATTCATGCCGAACTGGTCTAAAAATACTGACTGTTCCTTACTTCCAGACACCAACGAATTCAATTACGTTCAGACACTAAACAGTCCTTAGGAGACACTCGTGGCTCAACCTCAAGAAACCAACCAAGCCCCCTCCCTACTTCCCAGCAGCCAAAAGTCGATCGCTGCGACAGAACTGCGACCCTGGGGGTCGTTTACCATTCTCGAAGAAGGACGTGGGTACAAAATCAAGCGTATCGAGGTGAAACCCGGTCATCGGCTAAGTCTGCAAATGCACCATCACCGCAGCGAACACTGGATCGTTGTTTCTGGTACTGCAAAAGTAGAGTGTGGCGAAAAAGAATCGGTCCTTGGCAGCAATCAATCGACCTATGTGCCGCAGTGCACCACTCACCGCTTAGAGAATCCAGGAGTGATTCCTCTAATTCTGATTGAAGTTCAGAATGGGGAGTACCTAGGTGAGGACGACATCGTTCGCTTTCAAGACGACTACGCTCGCACACAAAAGTAAGCAAGTGCTTAAATGCTTCAAGTGAGTAGTCTTTGACGTATGCTGGTCAGCAGCAGCTTTAGATGCGCTAGTCATGATTCAGCTCACTTCCCCTGCCGTCAAAGAAGTTTTGCGCTTGAAAGCAAGGCATAAAAACGCAAATCTACTTCGCTTAGATGTTTGCGAACGTGGGTGCCTGGGACTGTCCTACCTGATGCAGTTTGAAGAGGGTGCGCAGGAGGGAGACCAGATATATGACTGTAATGCCGTCCAGGTAGTGGTTAGCGTGAGACGCTTGCCGCACCTGGACGGCTTGTTGATTGACTATACTGAAGATCTAATGGGCGGTGGTTTCCGCTTCCAGAATCCCAATTCCACACAGAGCTGTAGCTGTGGCATTTCCTTTTCAGCAGCACATGGCTCTGACTGAAACAGATCTTGGTAGTGCTCTCTAGACAACTTCAGTCTCAACGCTGGTTTCCACTAAATCACTGATTGACAAAAGGCACTTAAAATTGCTAACATCAACCTTTGGAAAAGTTTAGGATAGCGATCGCACACGCTCGACATGCCCACCATTCAGCAACTCATTCGCAGCGAACGTCAGAAAACGCAGAAGAAAACCAAGTCGCCAGCTCTAAAGAGTTGCCCCCAGCGCCGTGGTGTCTGCACACGGGTTTACACCACCACTCCCAAGAAACCGAACTCAGCCCTTCGTAAGGTTGCGAGGGTTCGCCTTACATCTGGTTTTGAGGTGACTGCATACATTCCCGGAATCGGTCACAATTTGCAGGAGCACTCGGTTGTGATGATTCGTGGGGGCCGGGTTAAAGACCTACCAGGAGTTCGATACCATATTATTCGTGGCACGCTAGATACGGCTGGAGTGAAGGACCGCAAGCAGGGTCGATCAAAGTACGGAGCAAAGCGCCCCAAAGCGAAGTAGTGAATCTGCATCGACCTTGGTAGGCTGCTCTGCTGCATTGAGCAGTTCCGACTCAACCTCTCAATTGCACCTCTAGTATCTATTCAGTGGATGCTTAGGAGCGTTCAGGTTCGTTTTATTGCTTTCTAGCGCTTGCTTGATTCGCCAGTGTTTCGCACGATGTTGCTTGCTACCCCTTCTTAACGTCTCTTGGACTACTTCTTATGTCTCGTCGCACTGTTATTCAAAAGCGTCCGGTTCCGCCTGATCCGGTTCACAACTCCCGCCTCGTTAGTATGATGGCGCGGCGAATTATGAGGAGCGGGAAGAAATCTCTTGCTGCACATATTATCTACGATGCGTTTGAAACGATCGCTCAGCGTACTGGGTCCGACCCGATTGAAGTGTTTGAGCGCGCCGTCAAGAATGCAACACCTTTAGTCGAGGTGAAAGCTCGCCGGGTAGGTGGAGCTACCTATCAGGTTCCGATGGAGGTTCGTGCCGATCGGGGAACGGCTTTAGCACTGCGCTGGCTAATCCAATTCTCGCGGCAGCGTCCAGGTAGAACGATGGCAAGTAAGCTTGCTAACGAACTGATGGATGCAGCTAATGAAACAGGTAGCGCAATTCGGAAGCGTGAGGAGACTCACCGAATGGCAGAAGCAAACAAAGCCTTTGCTCACTACCGCTACTAGCTGAGAGAACAACGCACGTCCTCGTTCAAAAAGTATAGAATCTTAACAGAGCCGTTGTTGAACTCGGTTACAACTGCGGCAGAGACCAAGGAGGTAGCTGTGCCACGTACTGTCCCGCTTGAACAGGTTCGAAACATTGGGATTGCAGCCCACATTGACGCGGGCAAAACCACAACCACAGAGCGAATTTTGTTCTACTCGGGTGTGGTTCATAAAATGGGCGAGGTCCATGAAGGTACTGCTGTAACCGACTGGATGGCGCAGGAGCGGGAGCGGGGCATCACCATCACAGCGGCTGCAATTAGCACCGCTTGGACACGGCGCGATCCTAAAAATCCGACTCAGCCATTGGCAGGTGAGCCAGAGCACAAAATTAACATTATCGACACGCCTGGACACGTTGATTTCACGATTGAAGTCGAGCGCTCCATGCGGGTGCTGGATGGTGTTATTACGGTTCTGTGCTCTGTGGGTGGAGTCCAGCCCCAAACGGAAACGGTTTGGAGGCAGGCAGACCGCTACAAGGTGCCGCGTATCATCTTTGTTAACAAGATGGACCGTACAGGCGCGAATTTCTTTAAGGTGTATAGTCAGGTTCTTGATCGCCTGCGGACAAATGCGGTGCCAATTCAGCTGCCGATCGGCAGCGAAGACCACCTGAAGGGCATTGTTGATTTAGTGCGGATGCGCGCCTATCTCTACAACAACGATATTGGTACGGACATTCAAGAAGCCGAAATTCCTGATGACATGAAGGAGCAGGCTGAAGAGTACCGCATGAAGCTAATTGAAGCGGCGGCTGAGACTGATGATGCTCTGACTGAAAAGTATTTGGAAGGTGAAGAACTCACTGAAGAAGAAATCAAGACAGCGTTGCGAAAAGGTACGAATGCTGGAACGATCGTACCAATGCTATGCGGTTCGGCGTTCAAGAACAAAGGCGTTCAGCTACTGTTGGATGCGGTCATTGATTATTTGCCTGCGCCAAGTGAAGTTGCGGCTATTCAGGGGATTCAACCAGACGGTACTACTGCTGAGCGTCCGGCTGACGACAATGCACCATTCTCTGCCTTGGCATTCAAGATCATGGCGGACCCCTACGGTCGCTTAACCTTTATTCGTGTTTACTCGGGCGTGCTGAAGAAAGGAAGCTACGCGCTAAACTCGACGAAAGGCAAGAAGGAGCGCATCTCGCGCCTAATCGTGTTGAAGGCAGACGATCGCATTGAGGTAGATGAGCTTCGAGCTGGTGACTTGGGCGCGGCTTTAGGCCTAAAAGACACCTTCACAGGTGACACGCTTTGTGATGACGCGGCTCCTGTAGTGCTGGAGTCGCTATTCATCCCAGAACCCGTCATCTCAGTTGCGGTTGAACCTAGGACGAAGCAGGACATGGAGAAGCTATCCAAGGCCCTCCAGTCGCTGTCTGAGGAAGACCCCACCTTCCGTGTCAATGTTGACCCTGAAACAAATCAGACTGTGATTGCGGGTATGGGTGAACTTCACCTGGAAATCCTCGTCGATCGCATGCTGCGAGAATTTAAGGTGGAAGCGAACGTGGGTGCTCCACAGGTGGCATTCCGCGAAACGATTCGCAAACCCGTTCGTGCTGAAGGCAGGTTTGTTCGGCAGAGCGGCGGTAAGGGTCAGTATGGTCACGTGGTGATCGAAGTAGCGCCGGGAGAGCCGGGGACTGGCTTCGAGTTCGTTTCCAAAATCGTTGGTGGTGCAGTGCCGAAGGAATACATCGGTCCTGCTGAGCAAGGCATGAAGGAAGCCTGCGAATCGGGCATTTTAGCAGGCTATCCCGTGATTGACCTGAAAGCTACGATGGTTGATGGCTCGTTCCACGAGGTTGACTCCTCTGAAATGGCTTTCAAGATTGCTGGCTCGATGGCGATTAAAGAGGCTGTAATGAAGGCTTCGCCTGTTTTGCTGGAACCGATGATGAAAGTTGAAGTTGAAGTCCCTGACGACTTCATCGGCAACGTGATCGGCGATCTGAACTCTCGCAGAGGTCAGATTGAAGGTCAGGACAACGAAAGTGGCATTGCAAAGGTGACGGCGAAGGTTCCATTGGCAAAGATGTTTGGATATGCTACTGATATCCGAACAAAGACTCAGGGTCGGGGCATCTTCACGATGGAGTTTAGCAACTACGATGAAGTCCCCCGGAACGAGGCTGAAGCCATCATCGCTAAAAGTAAAGGGAACGCATAATCAGGAAGAGGAACAGATAACTCATGGCACGCGCAAAGTTTGAACGGAACAAGCCCCACGCTAACATTGGCACGATCGGTCACGTTGACCACGGCAAAACGACTCTTACGGCTGCTATCACAATGACGCTATCCGCGTTGGGTCAAGCCGCCGCTAAGAAGTATGACGAAATTGACGCGGCTCCTGAAGAAAAGGCTCGCGGTATCACGATTAACACGGCTCACGTTGAGTACGAAACCGCAAACCGCCATTACGCTCACGTAGACTGTCCAGGACACGCCGACTATGTGAAGAACATGATCACGGGCGCTGCTCAGATGGACGGTGCCATTCTGGTGGTGTCGGCTGCCGATGGTCCAATGCCCCAAACTCGTGAACACATTCTGCTGGCACGGCAGGTTGGCGTTCCCAACATTGTGGTCTTCTTGAACAAGAAGGACATGCTGGATGACCCAGAACTGCTGGAACTGGTGGAACTGGAAGTTCGTGAACTGCTCAGCTCCTATGGTTTCCCTGGAGATGATATTCCCATCGTTGCGGGTTCTGCGCTGCAAGCGCTGGAAGCGATGACTGGAAATCCCAAAACGGTACGGGGCGAAAACGACTGGGTAGATGCTATTTACCAGCTTATGGATGAGGTTGACGCCTACATTCCGACGCCTGAGCGTGAAGTAGACAAGCCCTTCCTAATGGCGGTTGAAGACGTGTTCTCCATCACGGGTCGCGGTACAGTAGCGACGGGTCGGATCGAACGCGGCAAGGTCAAGGTGCAGGACGAAATTGAAATTATTGGCATCCGCGACACCCGCAAGAGCACCGTTACCGGAATCGAGATGTTCAAGAAGAGCCTTGATGAAGGAATGGCAGGCGATAACGCTGGAATCCTGCTGCGGGGTATCCAAAAAGCGGATATTGAGCGCGGCATGGTGCTGGCGAAGCCCGGTTCGATCACGCCTCATACGCTGTTTGAGTCTGAGGTGTACATCCTTAAGAAAGAAGAAGGTGGTCGTCACACCCCGTTCTTTCCTGGCTACCGTCCCCAGTTTTATGTACGGACCACCGATGTGACGGGCACGATCAGCAACTTCACGACGGATGACGGCGGTGAAGCTGAAATGGTGATGCCGGGCGATCGCATCAAGATGACTGTGGAACTGATCAACCCGATCGCGATCGAGCAGGGAATGCGCTTTGCCATCCGTGAGGGTGGTCGCACTGTAGGTGCGGGCGTGGTTTCCAAGATTCTCAAGTAGTTGAACTGCTTGACTAACTGAAGCTATCAGTCGCTTGATTGTAGTAAGCAAGCGACTGATAGCTTCCTTGTCTGATGTCCTTCTGAACCTAGACAACTGAAATTCAATGGCAACGATTCAGCAGCAAAAAATCCGAATTCGACTCAAGGCATTTGATCGCCGCTTGCTTGACACTTCTTGCGAAAAGATCGTGGACACCGCAAATCGCACCAATGCTACGGCGATCGGTCCCATTCCTTTGCCCACCAAGCGCCGCATCTATTGTGTGCTCCGCTCTCCTCACGTGGACAAAGACTCACGGGAGCATTTTGAAACCCGGACGCACCACCGCATTATTGACATTTACCAGCCGTCCTCAAAGACGATCGACGCTTTGATGAAATTGGATCTTCCCGCAGGCGTCGATATTGAAGTGAAGCTCTAAACAAGCTTGAAACGATTCATGTAAGGTGGGGAAACCCACCTTTTCTTATGAGTAGTGATGAGCAATTCTGAGCAAAAAGCCTGCATTGCCACATGGAATCTTGAGCGACCGAAGCGAAATGGATGGGCAAAGAATCAGCGCTGCCTCGATCAGATTCAGAGCTTGGATGCAGATGTGTGGGTACTAACAGAAACGAAT
>NZ_JACJPG010000058.1 GCF_014695955.1 Leptolyngbya sp. FACHB-36
GTAATCGTCACGTCTTCAAAGGTCGATCGCAGCAGAATGGCATTGACCAAAACCGCATCGCTGAGATCAACGCGAATCAATTTCACTTGATCGATCATTGCCTGCGTCAGGTCGGCGTGATGCAAATTTGTCTCAGTCATGGTCGAAGCGCTGAGCACGGCTCCCTGCAAATTCGCATCCGTAAAGTTTGCTCGATTCAGGTTGGCGTTAGAGAATTCTGCAACTCGCAGCGTTTGCCCAGAAAAGTCGCGCCCTGCCAACTGCGCGTTACTGTAAGAGGACGGCGGAGTGTATTGCTGCGTGTATTTGGCTCCGGTTGCGGCGATCGCGGGATAGCTCCACAGCGCGACAAATGCAGCAGCCAGTAAAGAGATCACCCATGTCCAATTCCGCATAGCTACCATAATTAACGTCGCGCGCTTGTTTTAGTGTAATCGGTTCCGACCAGCAAAAAATCCTGAGTTGAGCAATGCAACCCAGGACTTTTTGCGCAGTAGACTACTAAATCACAAATTCAATAGCCTAATTATCTAGTCAGTAGAACGACAGAAATAGCAAAGTACTCACTAACAGCTAGTGGTTATTAACTGTTAGCGATTCAGTTCAACAATTGCTGCCTGCTGACTTTCCCTACATTTTGCCGTTTTGCATAACTTGCTGCACGTGATGACGAATCTCTTCGATCTGCTGCATGTCAGCTTGCTGAAGCTTCCGAAACAGCTCGACACAGGGCTGGGAATCTGTCTCCTGAGCGTCTTTGATGTATATTTCGTATGCCTTCAGCGCTTCTGCTTTGTTTTGCAGAACGGTAATCAAGTCGTATTCCAAATTGCTAATAGCGCGGGAACTGGTAGCTGTCATAAACGTTGCTCCATGTGATTGCTAAACGGTTCTAAATCAACCTTGGCTTAGGAATGATCCGCCTTCATCTATCGCAAGGCGAAGGCAACCTACAGACCTGTTTCGCTGTCGTGCTCAGCCGTAGCTGGGTCTACACCCATCGGAGCAACATAGTCGCGGAACAGCGTAATTTGCTGACTGAAATCCAAGCCTTTGATCTGCTCAAACAAGCTCTTCGCCTCTGAGGAAAGCTCGTAGTTGGGCGGCAAAGGAATAATCGTGCCGTTGTCCATTCCTTGTGACAGTAGATACCAAAACAGCAGCTTCGTCGTGTCACCCAATGCGCCGTACTCACGAGCGAGCAGTGAGTTCTTTCTCTGAATCAGATCGCGCTGAATCTGCAACTGCTCTTCGTGAGACTTGTCCTTTACCTGATTGAACAGCGCCTCGGCGATCGTTGGAGACACTGTGCTAGCTCCCGGTGCTGCGGGCGTAATGGAATGCCCCATTTCTTTGTAGATGAAGTAGAACAGGGCTAGCTGCTCGTCCACATCCAGACTTTGAAATGCACCAAGCTGCTCGTTGGCGGTATTTGAAGAAACAAATGTCATAAGCACCTCATAATTTCTGCCAGAACCTTAACGACGGAACGAGGAGAATGAACCCCGCCGCAGACAGAAGCCGCGAACCCATCTGTAGGTAGAGGAAAACCTATCCACCCTAGCCACCCTTGAGGTAGCACTAGGAGAAAGAGCGTATGACACAGCGACTGGAAGGGAAGGTTGCGATCGTCACTGGAGCAGGCACCGGAATCGGAGAAGCGATCGCCCACAAGTTTGCCAAGGAAGGCGCCAAAGTCGTTGTCAGCGGGCTGCCGAGCGATCCGATTGAGGATGTAGCGCGGAAAATTGTGCAGTACGGCGGCGCAGCGATCGCGTATCCCGGCGACATTGCAGAAGAGACCTACGCAAAAGGCTGTGTGCAAGCG
>NZ_JACJPG010000580.1 GCF_014695955.1 Leptolyngbya sp. FACHB-36
TACACCTTCAATGTGGACGCGGTAAAATTGCGGCGCAAGGTCCGTGCGCCTTACCGCGACGAAAATGGCAGCCCAAAAGATTGGCAGCAAACAGCAGACGGCAATTTCCGTGACACGTATCCCTCAAACGTCTGGACCGACATTACCGTGCCATTTTGGTCGATGCCGGAAAACACAAATCACCCGACGCAGAAAAGCGAAAAGCTACTTGCCCGTCTAGTCCTTGCCAGCAGCAACCCCAATGACATGGTGTTCGATCCGTTCTTGGGTAGTGGCACGTCTTCGGTGGTGGCAAAGAAGCTGAGTCGGTGCTATTTGGGCATCGAAATTGATCAGGAGTACTGCCTGTTAGCCGAGAAGCGCTTAGAGCAGGCAACCCAGCATCCGCAAATTCAAGGCTATGTGGATGGCGTGTTTTGGGAGCGGAATGCGGCTTTAAAGGTGAACCGTAACGAGTAACTTGTGTTGACAGATGCGCACCAGAAAGCTAAATTCTTGCTGAATTGTCCTCAAGATTGAGGTGAACCATACGACTTTTGGTGCAGACTGGCAGATAGATATTAAGCCTTTGGCATTGCTGAATAGACGTATGGTTGACCCTCATCCCCTTCTCCCCGAGGAGAATCCTCGCCCGTTGGGAGAGGTAGGGCAGGAGCAACTGTATGAGTCATCTCTAGCAACGCCAAGATTTTTACCGAATCGATCGCCAGTAAGCCACAAACGATGAAGCGGTTGCTCACTTGCATAACTGGATTGCTACTATTAACCGCAGGCTGTGCGGCTTCCATGCTGGAAGTGGCACCGGATAAAGCCGTTTACCAACAAATTTCTTGCCCAAAGAATGGGCAGAAAGCTCAGAGTTATCAGGTGTTGAGTACCCAGAAATGGTCTAGAGGCGTGGTCGTGCTTTACAGCGCTCTGTGCCCAACGGGAAATCAGATGCCTGCGCGGCGCGTTTTCGGGCACAAGGTTGTTGAGCGCAACGGCATGAACTGGCAAGTAAGCGGTAGTGACAGCTTTAGAACCAAGCCGACTTCTGCCAAGTCTGAGCGACTAATTGATTACAGCATTAGTCAATCGACAGCTCAGAGCCGCGATCGCTACGCGATTCTCTACGGTCAGATTATTGCAACGAAGGTTGTTGCCGTTGAAGCAACGTTCGATAACGGTCAGATTCTACGGGACGAAGGCAGCAATGGCGTTTTTGCGCTAGTTTCGCCTGGGGCGACCGGAGTTTGCGAGGTTCGTATATTCGGCAACGACAATCAAATTCTTCAGCAAGACGATCTGGCGCTTCCTAGGCGGTTGCTGAGTCGGGAACAGCAGCCGTGCTACTCGAATTCCCATCGACTTTGAGGTTGCTCAGCTAGTTGCAACGCCGTTATCCAATTCGCAATTCGGAATACTCGCTGCGCGAGAAGCAAGCTACGAAATTGCAGAAACCGGAGTCTGCCTACGTTTTAGTGGCTTGATTGGTAGTTGGAATCTAGAGAAATGGTATCAGTCATGCTCACGTTATTGGCTAGTGCCCTACTCACAACGTGAACTACACGATCTAGGTTCACGTTTAGGCTGACGGGTTTAGCGACAATAACAAAAACGAGGACGGAGACCGCCCTCGTTTACTTACTTACTGAGAGTTTCGAGATTATAGAACCGGAGTATACTGCTCCTTTTCAGGTATATCTGTATACTCAGCCACGATTTGGCGAAACTCTTCGCCGTCGATCGTCTCGCGCTCAATCAGCAAATCCACTAGCCGATCGATCACCTCGCGGTTGTCACGGACGATGCGGCGGGCGTCGTCGTAGCAGTGCTCCACGATCGAGCGCACTTGGGCATCAATGCGGGAGGCAATTTCCTCGGAGTACTCCGATCGCGTCATCCAATCGCGTCCAAGGAACACTTCGCCTTGCTGGCTTTCCAGCGACAGCGGACCTAGATCCGACATGCCGAAGCGCGTCACCATCTGGCGTGCCATGCCTGTAACCTGCTGAAGATCGTTTCCAGCACCCGTCGTCACCTCGGTGTAGCCAAACACGACATCCTCAGCGGCACGACCGCCCAGCGCGCCTGTAATTCGCGCCAGAATTTGCGATCGTGAAATCAGACTTTGATCGTCGCTCGGAGTGAACCAAGTCAGACCCCGCGCTTGACCGCGAGGCACCAGCGTCACTTTCTGCACTGGGTCGTGGTCCTTCACCAGCGTTCCAATAATGGCGTGCCCAATTTCGTGGTAGGCAATTAGGCGCTTGCTCTTGCTGTCTACCAACGGCGTTCCCTCCATACCCGCCACGACGCGATCGACTGCATCGTCGATCTCCAGCATGGTAATCGCGTCCTTGCGACGACGCGCCGTCAGAATTGCTCCTTCGTTCAGCAGGTTCGCCAAATCTGCCCCTGTGAATCCTGGTGTGCGGCGAGCGATCGCATCCAGAGACACATCCGGAGCCAGCTTCTTGTTGCGAGCGTGGACTTGCAGCACTTCCAAACGTCCTTTGACGTCGGGCGTGTCCACGGTGACTTGACGATCGAAGCGACCGGGACGCAGCAGCGCCGAGTCCAACACATC
>NZ_JACJPG010000581.1 GCF_014695955.1 Leptolyngbya sp. FACHB-36
GATCGCTTGATAGCTTCAGCCGTTCACGCGAAAATAGAGATGTAACAGATCCGTTAAATTTCTAAAGACTTCTTTAACATGAGCCTGGAGCCGCTAACCGCTTTTCGTCCCGATCCGCAGCCGCAGAGCCTCGATCGCAGCAAAACTAGTTACGACGTGGCGATCGTCGGTGGCGGCATTGTTGGACTAACGCTGGCATGCGCGCTCAAAGATTCAGGCTTGCAGGTGGCGGTGATTGAAGCGAAACCTCAATCGGCTGCCGTAGCGCGGGGGCAGGCATATCATATCAACTTGCTGTCGAGCCGAATATTTCAGGGCATTGGCGTCTGGCAGGCAATGCAGACGGGGGTGAACCCGATCGACCAGATTCGCCTGTCTGATGCTGATTACCCTGGCGTGGTGCAGTTTGAGCGACGGGACTTGCAGACTGAGGTGCTGGGCTACGTCGCAGAGCACCGAGTCGTGCTAGAAGCGCTTCAAGATGCGCTGCGGCAGTGTGCAAATGTCACTTACCTCTGTCCAGCAGAACTGGTGCAAACGAGCTATCAGGCAGATGGAGTCGAACTAGAACTCGTGCGATCGGGCGAAACGCAGCACGTACGATCGCGCCTTTTGGTGGCAGCGGACGGGGCACGATCGCCGATTCGGCAGCAGGCAGGCATTCGCACCCACGGGTGGCAATACTGGCAGTCCTGCGTCGTGGCGTTCGTTCAGCCGGAAAAATCCCACAATAACGTTGCCTACGAGCGATTTTGGTCCAGCGGTCCGTTTGCGATTTTGCCGCTGCCAAATAACCTCTGCCGCATTGTTTGGACGGCTCCAAAGGCAGAAGCTGAGGCGATCGCGCAGCTAGGCGATGCGGAGTTTCTCGATCTTTTACAGCCGCGATTTGGCAACCAGATGGGCACGTTGTCCCTTGTGGGCGATCGCTCCGTGTTTCCAGTGCAACTGATGCATAGCTCCCGCTACACCCAAGCTCGATTAGCGCTGATCGGGGATTCGGCACACTGCTGCCATCCCGTAGGCGGGCAGGGCGTGAATTTGGGCATTCGAGACGCAGCGGCACTGGCGCAAGTGCTGCAAACGGCTGACGCGGCTGGAGAGGACATTGGCGCTGTGCGGGTGCTGCGACGCTACGATCGCTGGCGCAAGCTGGAGAACCTGGTGATTTTGGGCTTTACGGATGTGCTCGATCGGGTGTTCTCGAATCACTGGCTGCCGCTAGTCGTTTCACGGCGGTTGGGGCTGTGGGCGCTGCGGACGGTTCAGCCGCTGAAGGTTCTGGCGCTGCGATTAATGGTGGGGCTGTTGGGGCGAGTGCCGCAGATGGCGCGCCGGTAGGAAGTACGTGGGTAAACATCCTTGAGCTGTTGAACAATTCGCTTTCTGGTGATTCATGTCGGTTACAGCCACAAAAAAGCCTCCCTGGCAGGGAGGCTTTTTTGTTATCTACTCAAGTATTATCGATTCAAGCATTTACTGTCTGCCGACTGCGATCGCTCCGGCAATCGCTGCCGCTGCGCCAGAAGTCAGCGCAGTGCCAAACAGCCACCATGCAGCGGTTGCCGCTGCTTTGCGGGTTTCTTCAACCTGCTTTTGTGCTTGCCGTTTCACCTGCTCTACGCGGCGCTGTGCCTCATCCTGGATGCGATCGGCGCGTTGCAGAACGCTGGCGCGGGCAGACTCGACCTGATCAATGATCCGGTTTGCCTGCGCTTCGGAAATGTCCTCGCGGGAGCTCATCAGCGCCACTAGTGTGTCGCGGTTGAAGCTGCCGAGTCGATCGCGCAGGGCATCGAAGCCTGCTTTCGGATCGTAAAACAGCGTCCGAACGTCGCGGCGGATGCCTTCGTAGTTGAGTTCAGGACGGTCCAGCGCGTTGAGGTAGTCGCGGATGCGGGCAAAGATGCCGTCAATTACCGACTGAATGCGCGTCTGGATGCCTTGAATCTGCGCCACAAACTGCTCACGTACCGAGAGCACCTGATCGACAACGCGGTTGGCTTCTTCCTCGGTCATGTCCTGCCGCTGAGACAGCAGCGCCACGATCGTTGGGCGATCCAGTTCGGCGACACGAGAACCCAGATTGCCAAGACCTGTGCGCGGATCGCGCAGCAGCAGGCTGAGATCTTGCTTGATGCCGTCGGGGTTGAGTGCAGCTTTGTCGGTGTTGCGCAGGTAGTCTTCCAGCGTGGACTGGAAGCTGGTAACGCGCTGCTGAGTCCGGGCGGCTAGACGACGCGGAGCCCGAACAAGGTTGCGAATCGATGTCAGCGTTTGATCGATCAACTGGTTCGCCTGCTCAGGGCTGAGGTCTTGGCGCTGTGCCAGCAGTTGCACGAGCGTCTCGCGATCGACTTGGGACAGGCGGCGACGCAGCGCCAGCGTGCCCTGCTTTGGATCGTGCAGCAGCGTGTTGAGATCGCGCTGGAGTCCTTCCGGATCGAGTTCGGGACGGTTCGTGCGCCGCAGATATTCGGCAAGCGCCGTGGTGACTTGGTCGTACTGGTCCTTCGCCTTATCCACAGCGATTTGAGGCGCATGCAGCACGGTGTTTCGCACGTCCTCAAGCTGGCTAACAATGCGATTCGCTTCTTCCGGGGTCATGTCCTGCCGCTGTGCCAGCAGTTGTACCAGGGTATCGCGATCGAACTGGCTCACCCGCTCACGCAGGGCGTAAGCTCCGGCTTGCGGGTCGTTCAGGAGCAAGCTGAAATCGCGCTTGATTCCTTCAGGACTCAGTTCCGTTTTGTCGGTGTTGCGCAGATAACCTTCTACACGACCGCGCAGTTCTAGCGCTTGCGACTTGGCGCGCTCCTGTACCTCTTGGGCGGAACCCAGGACGCGATCGCGGGTGCTCTCTAGCTGCCCAACGATCCGGTCTGCTTCCTCCGGCGCAAGATCCTGCCGCTGCGACAGCAGCGCTACGAGGGTGTTGCGATCGAAGTGGCTGAGGCGATCGCGCAGCGCGTCGTAGCCAGATTCCCGGTCTTCTAGCAGCAAGTGGAAGTCGCGCTCGATGCCTTCGGGGTTCAGTTCGTCTTTGTTGGTGTTCCGCAAGTAATGCTCCACGCGGCTCCGCAGGTCTTGGGAGTGCTCCTGCGACTCTGCCGATCGCACTGTGCTCAGAACACCGTTACGAATGGTTTCTAAGTGATCTGCAACCTCATTGATGCGAGCAGGTGCCAAATCGTTGCGCCGCGTCAGCACATCCACAAAGAAGCCGCGATCGAGTTGCTCTATCTGCCTACGCACAGTACCCGGATCGGCTTGCGGATCGTACAGGACATCGTAGAACTCGGTCTCCAGCGTTGCCCGGTTGAAGTGCCATGCATACGAGTTGAGCAGGTAGTTTTCCGCATCTGCCCGAATCGTATTGAACGGTACACCCGGTGTGCTGCTAGCAACCTGCTTTGCTTTGTCGGTTACTTTGTCTTTGACACCCTGAAGCTGCCCCAGAATCTTCTCCACGTCCAGATCGGACAGGTCCGTGCGACCCATCACTGTACCCATCAGGGTCGAGAAGCCAAACTGCATGGCACGATCGAGCAGGCTGGCTTCTTCTTTGCCACCCGCTGGACGCATTGCAGAAGACGCCATCTGCATCATGCTGCTCTGCTGCTGCTGCACTATGCTGCCCTGCTGCTGCTGCAGGTCGCTCTGACGCCGCACTTCTTCGGTCAGGCGATCGAGCCGCGCTGCCAACTCATTGTTGTTTAGCGCATTGGGCTGCACTGTCTTGAGGTAATCAACCAGTTCTGCCATTGGGTCGCGCCGCTGCTGGTACTGACCAATGACGCTGTGCCAAACAGACTCTAGCTGCTCCACCAACCGCTGAGCGTCGCGCTTGGACAAGTCCGTGCGGTTGCTGACCAAGTTTACAAAGGTGCTGCGATCGACCTGCCGCAGCCGATCGGCAATCTCGACAGGCGAACCTGTGCCAACCAACGACCGCAGTTCTGGATCGTCAACCAGTCGCTCGAATTCACGGCGAATCTTGGACATGTCCAGTTCACCCGGACGAATCGCGTCCAGATAGTCTTCGATCGAGTCGCGGATGTGACCGGGGCTGATTGCCGAACCCAGTTCCCGCCGCACCGCTGCCGCAGCGGCTTCTGCGGTTGACACAACCTGATCGTTAACGGCTCTTGCACCCAATGCGGCTGTGGCGGTGCCGACGATCGACTGAAAGCCTGCGGTTGCTGTGTTTACCACGGAGCCAATCAGCGACCCTACGGTCGAAGAACCAAACCACACCAGCAGCGTGAAGTACGCGCCCCAAATTACGACGCCAACGATCGCGCCCAATCCGGAGCTTGTAATCAGGCTCAGCTTCACCGCTAGCAGACACGCCAAAAACAGCGCGATCGTGACCGTGATCAGAGTCCACAGTCCGGCTGCAAAGCCAATTTTCTTGATGGTGCCGCCAACGCTGCCGCCCTCATCGTGGCTATGGTCGGAATGGTCGTCATCGGACGATCGACCCAACACTGAAATACCCAGTGCAACCGACAGGTTTGTCAGCAACAGCTGGAATGCAAAGGCTAGAACTAACCCTGAAATTAGCGCTACAAGAAATTGGGGACCCGAAAAGACTAGTGCTGCCTCTTCGTTCGTATTGACTGCTCCGTCCACTGGAACCTGCGCTAGCAACTGGCTGCTCAGGTTCAGTAAGTTTTCCATGTGTTGAATCATAGTGATTTCCTTCATGAAGGCAGGTCCTAGGTAGTTGAAACTACGTCGGTAGCTACCTCGTACTTTTGAACAACCTCTGCCGTCAGAATCGCCGAACCAAGGGAGAGAGGTCATCTTTCTGAGGTGGGAAGTCAGTTCTATTGATGGGATGAGATGAAGAATAAAGATATGAAAAATACACAAGTTTTTAAGTAGTGGAGTACTCAACTGGATAGAGACGGCTCGATGAGACTGGAGCGATCGCCTCGTCAACGGCTCACAAACGTCACATAAGGTACAAAAGTACCCAAGCAATTGGGAGAATTTCCCTCAATCTATTCTCGGAATCTAGCAAAAATCTCTGTATCTGTATTACAATGCTACCTCTGTAGTACGAAGATTCCTTAGCCCCGCCGAGTTTGGTATTCAACAGTGCGGCAAGACTAACAGCATTCATCACAATCGTTACCCGTCTGGTCCTCGGCGTTCACCTCTGGTGCAGCGAAGCCGATCGCGCCCGACGACCTGACCCCTTCTAACCGATTACCCATTTCCGTGATCACTCGACCATTGGCGGCTTCTGCTTGTCCGCCTGTCCTTTAGCGTGCATCTAAATTTGGGAGGTACCGTGGCGAAATTTCAAGATGTAGTCCGCTACTACCGTAACTACTGGCGCATCGCCGTGTTCAGCGTCACAATGATGAGCCTGTTCGAGATTATGGATCTGTTTGTGCCGTATGCCATCGGGCAAATTCTTAACGTGTTGTCGAATCAGACGATCGACCCGCCGATTCGAGCGATCGTCGCTTGGGTTGCTCAGATTAGCAATCAGCCGCAGAATTCGTCCCTAACGCTGATTGTGCTACTGGCACTGGTGGGGATTATTTCCGTCGGACGCGCTCCAATTCAACCGTGGCTAGGTCCGTGGTTTAGTTGGGACACGGCATTCCGTGCCCATCGCGACCACGCCCGCAAAGCGCTAGAGAAGATCCTGACGCTGCCGCTGGAGTTCTACGACGAAAACAACGCCGGACGAATCGCCGGACGGGTGGCAAAAGGCTTGTCGAACCACATGTGGAGCTATCCCGTGGTGGTGGGGCAAATGACGCCAAAAATGCTGCGGCTGGTTGGAATCTTCGTCGTTATCTGGCTCATCGAGTGGCGGATTGCGCTGCTGACGCTGGTTTCGTTTATTGGGCTGCTAATCCTGAGTCTGCGGGGCTTAGTGCCGCTGATGCAGTTGGATAAAACGCTCAATAAATACATGGAGAACACTGAAAGCCGCACTTCGGAGATTATCACCAACATCAAAACGGTGAAAGCTTTTGCAACCGAGGCACGAGAACTGAAACGACAGCGGCAGCGATTCGAGCGCGAGTTCAACGTCCTCGACTACCGCATCCACAAAGGCTTCGTGCTGCTGGGGATGCAGCAGCGAACGATCGTCCAAATCTGCGTGTTTTTAGTGCTGGCGTTTACGCTGCTGGCAACGGTTCAAGGCAAAATCTCACTGGGGCATTTCATTACAACGCTGACGGTTTCGAGCATGGCGTATGCCGAAATTGAGCCGATTAGTGACATTGCTGAAATGGTTGCCCGTCGCTATGCCGCAATGATTCACTTTCACGAATTCATGCAGCTTCCGGCAGGCACTGACGCAGGCAGCCTGCTGTCCGAGCCGCCTGTCTACCAGTTCACGGGCAAGCTGGAACTTTCGCATCTGACGTTTGGCTACAGCGCCGATCGTCCGGTGCTGAAGGACATCAACCTGCTGATCGAACCTTACCAAACTGTGGCGCTGGTGGGTCGGTCTGGCTCTGGCAAATCCACGTTAGTCAAACTGCTGTTTCGCTACTTTGAGCCAAATAGTGGCGCGATTTTGATGGACGGTCAGGACATCCGCCGACTGGACATCACAGGCTACCGCAAGCGACTGGCGATCGTTCACCAAGAAGTGGACATCTTCAACGGCACGCTGCTGGATAACCTGCTCTATGGCAACCCCAATGCCACTGTCGAAGAAGTCAAAGAGGCGTGTCGCATTGCTCAGGCAGACGAGTTCATTCGTCAAATGCCGCAGGGCTACGCCACGATCGTCGGGGAACGCGGCGTCCGCCTTTCTGGGGGTCAGCGCCAGCGCGTCGGCATTGCTCGTGCGTTAATTGTGAACCCAGACGTGCTGGTGTTTGACGAAGCCACGTCTAGTTTGGACTACGAATCGGAGCGGGCAATTCAACTGGCGATGCGATCGATTTTGGGCACCCGAACGCTAATCATCATTGCCCACCGTCTCAGTACGGTACGCGAGGCTGACAAAATCGTGGTGCTAGAAAACGGTCAGATTGTCGAGGTTGGCAACCATGAGCAGTTGCTCGATCGCGGCGGCATCTACCAACGCCTGCACTCGTTGCAGGAAACAGGCGAGTTGCTAGCGTAATAAAATCAACGAGGCAGGCAAATTGCCTGCCTCGTTTTTTGATCGCTCCATACAGGTAAAGCGCCACGATCAATGTAGGCGGATTCGAGCTTCTGCAATTACGAGTTACGAACTACGAATTGGTATAAACCTCATATCGCCTCAATGCATAAGGATCTGGATTATCATTTTCTAGAATTGAAGACTCTATTTAAAGATAAGAAACTAGAAATTGTTGTCTGTAAAATCGCTCAGACAGCACATCTTTCTAAGTCGAAGACAAATTGGAGGCGATTACTTTAAGCAACAGAAAATGCCGAAAACGAAACTAACCTCATTGAAGTCAATCTTGAGGAGTTTGGATGAGTCGGCGAATTATGTCCACCTTTGAGAAATAAACGGACATTATTATTGCTTATAAATATCATTTCCCTAACAGAAATGTGTTTGTACGATCGTCCCGCAAATGGCTTAATTAATGACACGCCCTAATCCTGGCAGTCCCGGCTCGGTGTGAGCGTCATCAGATCCTCAATGTTTCGCAGCATTGTGGCGCAGATATCATCCAGCGGCAAGTCGTTATGGTCCCGCCCAAACGGATTCTCAATTTCGATCCCAATTTCCTCAATCCCGAATAGCGTGAAGCTAATCAACGCTACGATAGGACCCGTCCACCAGCCAGAACTACCAACGAGCTGAAACGGCAGAGATAGACAATACAGCAGCAGTAATTGCTTTAAATGAATAGCATAAGCGATCGGGATTGGCGTCTTTAAAATCCGCTCACATCCACCCAACGCATCGACCATTTCATTTAACAGCTTGTGCATCGAATTCAACTGATAAACGTTTAACTGATTGCACTCATGCTGCTGCTGAAGGTAATCTCCAATCCAAAATGCCACTTCCAATGGCGGATTGTTCATGCTCTGAAGCTTATAGAATTTATCAGGCGGTAAGAGAGCTTTGAGTTCCTCGTTCACCGCTTCTTGGCGCAGATGTAATTTGATAGCAATGCAGAATGCAACCAGCAGGCGCAGCGCAGCTATTTTTTGTGCCTGTTCATCTTTTGTTTTGGCAGCGATCGCAATCCAAATTAGCCGAGCCAAATTACGGACACAGTTCACCAAATTGCCCCAAAGCCTGCGCCCTTCCCAAAAGCGCTCGTACGCCGTGTTGGTTCGGAAGACTAATAGCAAACCCAGGACAATGTTAGGAATTAAACCCGCTAATACGGGAAGCGCAACGGGTAGCTTGAGAGCCGCCAGTAACGAAATGAAGACACCAAAGATACCACATACGATCGTGCGCCAAAATACCGCTGGAACGACCGATCCTTGAATCTGAAAAACGGTTTTAAACCAACGTTTACGTTCACTCACGACTGTAACTGGAAGCTTTGGAATTTAGATTGAGCCCGAACTTCAGATAGCATCGCACGACGATCGCCTTAAATCTGAACGCGCTATATTCCGCTTAACCGCGATCATCTCAAGGCTTGGTAGGAGTAAGAACTACATCCGCCGCTTTTGCTCACCTCGGTAGCGTAGAAACTCTGCTCCAGCAAACGCCAGCCCGGATGCCAGAATCAGAACCACACTAAGCGCATTCAGGCTGGGTTTGACGCCTGTACGAATGCGGCTAAAAATCTCCATTGGCAGCGTATTCGCGCCCTGACCCGCTGTAAAGCTGGCGAGTAGAAAATCGTCCATGCTGAGGACAAACGCCAACAGACAGCCAGAAACGATCGCGGGCATCAACTCCGGCAGCAGCACCTGCATAAATGCCTGCGTCGGCGTTGCACCCAAATCTAGCGCGGCTTCTTCAAGGTGGGAATCTAGATTCGTCAACCGAGTGGACACGATCAGCGCTACATAGGAAAGGCAGAAGACAACATGAGCCGCCACGATCGTCCACAAACTAAGCTGAATCAACCCACCACTAAGCGGAATCGCCACCGCCGCCAGAAAAACTAGAGTCGCGACGGCGATCGAGATATCAGGAATAATCAACGGCAAAAAGGAAATTCCCCGATACAGTCCCTTGCCTGGAAAACGGTACCGCGCCAGTCCCACCGCCATTAGCGTCCCCATAACAGCAGCGATCGCCACCGCACAGGTCGCCACCACTAAGCTATCCTGTAGCGCCGACAGAATTTTGGAGTCTGTAAAGAACTCGTAGTACCAATCCAGCGTGAACCCCTTCCAGCTTGCACTGTAGCGCGACTGGTTAAAGCTAAAGACCGTCAGCACCACGATCGGCAAATACATAAACCCAAACATCAGCAGAGTAAAAAAAGCCTGCCAGGATGGAATTCTCGGTGGGGAGGAGGTGTTCACAGTGGGGATGAGTCGTCAGGGGTCAGTTGTGGCACTTGGGTAAAACAAATCGCTACAGTCCTGTTGCATTGCGATCGCCGTATTTGAGCAGCAGGGCGATCGCAATACTAACAGCGAGGATCAAAAGCATACTGAGCGCAGAGCCGAAGCCCCAATTTTGAGTGCCTCCAAGAAATTGATTGTAGATTACTCGCGCGAGCGTCATGCTGGATGCGCCTCCCAGCAGTTCAGGATTCACAAAGTCGCCCAAGCAGGTAATAAATACCAGCAGCGATGCCGCAGCAATGCCCGGAAGCGTCTGCGGCACTGTCACTTGCCAAAACGTCTGTTGTGGTTCGGCTCCTAAATCGGCGGCAGCTTCTAGTAGGCGTTTATCCAGCTTCTCCAGCGAGGCGTAGAGAATCAACACCATGTAGGGAAGCAAACTGTAGCTCATGCCAATCAACACGGCAAGATCACTGTACAGAAGATACAGCGGCGGCAGCCCCAAACTCGTCAAAAACCCATTCAGAACGCCCGTCGGACGCAAAATTGTAATCCAGGCGTAGGAGCGCAGCAGCGACGATGTCCACAGCGGCAGCACAAAGCTCACCACCAGCAAATTTTGCCACTGCTTCGGCACCATGACTGCAATCCAGTAAGCCACTGGAAATCCCAGCAGCAAGCAAATTGCCGTTGTCCCGATCGCAAAGGAGATCGATCGCCAAATCACTGGCAAATAAATCTGCTGAAAAATCAGCCCGTAGTTGTCCAATCCAGATGGATTAACAACCTGTCCCGGTTGAATGTTCGGCACCAAACTCAGCTGAAAAATCAGCAGCGTCGGAATCAGCAGCAGTAGACCTAGCCACACACCCGCCGGACCTAGCAGCGCGAGTGGCTCAAGCCAGCGGGACCCGATCGGCGGACGGGCTGCAGTAGAAATTAGGGATGGGGCTGGGGTAGACACGATGCGTGCGTTGAGTCAAAAACAAGTTTACGGGTCTGTGTGTGGTCAGTATCGGTCATTCGTAGTTCGCCATTCTTGACGACCAACTACGGACGCCTGAATCACTAGCTGCTAACCAATTGCGTCCAATATCGTTCATACAGCGCTTCGGTGTCTGAGGAAACTGGGACAATCCCTTCGCAGCGGGCAAGCACTGATTCCGGCGGAAACAGCACTTCGTTTTTCTGCAGAGCTGCTGGAAGTTGCTCGTAGGCGGCTTGGTTCGGCGTCGCAAAAAGTAGCCGCTCAGTAACTTTCGCTGCGATCGCCGGTTCCAGCAGGTAGTTAATCCAGGCGTAGGCAGCCTTGGGATTCGGCGCAGTTTTAGGAATTACGAGAGTATCACTCCACACCGACGTACCCGTCGCAGGAATCACATAGCGGAGGCGGGCGTCTTCCGACATCACCGTTAGAGCGTCGGATGAGAAGCCCATCGATAAGACGAGATCGCCTGCGATCAGTTGATCGCGCCATGCATCGGTGTTGAATGTGACAATTTGCGGTTTTAGCTGCACCAATTTTTCATACGCCTGCTGGATCTCTGCCGGATTGGTGGAGTTGTAGGAGTAGCCGATCGATCGCAGTACGCCGCCCATCACCTCACGAAGATCGCTCATCAACGTCATTCGGCGGCTCAGCTTGTCCTGTGTCTGCCACAGATAGCTCCAGCCATCTGGACCCGGACTCAGTTGTTCACTGTCATAGGTAAATCCCGTCGTACCCCAGCTAAACGGGACGTGGTAGCGGTTACCTGGATCGGTAATAGAATTTTGAAACCGAGGCAAAAGATTACTCAGCCCTGGCAAGCGCGATCGGTCTAACTCTCGCAGCATCTTCAGACTGATCATCTTAGCAACCGTGTAGTCCGACGGATAAATCACGCTGTACGCGGCGCCCTTTCCTGCCCGAAGCGTTGCCAGCATTACTTCATTGCTCTCAAACGTGTCGGCAATCACCTTAATGCCTGTTTGCTTCTGGAACCCGTCTAGCAGTTCGTCATCAAAATAGCTGGACCAGGTGTAGATGTACAGCTCATTTGAGGCAGGCTGGTGATCACTCACGTCCCCTACGTCTGATTTCACTTCTGCCAGCGTCCAACCGCAGCTCGACAGCGCCAGCCCAGATAGCATTCCCGCTGAGGTCTGTAAAAATCCGCGCCGTGTCCAGGCTGATTGGTTTGATGATTTAAGAACCGATCGAAGATGAGTGGGAGGCACAATGAAAAGTAAGGAGTGAGGAGTTTTCAGGGTTTAGCTGTCAGGTTGGCAGTGCGCCTGTCCCATTTCGATTCCACACGTGACTGATGACTAGCCACGGGCTGCTGGCAACTCGCAACGGATGACAAACCACTTCTTAAGCTGGTAGTGCAAGGCAGTCGCCGAATGCCCAGTAGACGTAGATGGGCGTTTGAGGACCGGGAAGCGTGCTGCTGGCATTTGGCTGCATCACGGTGAGACGATCGCCCGACTGCAATTCAATCAGATAGTGAACGTGGGTACCGAGATACATCACGCTCTGCAGCCGTCCTTCAAACCAGTTAACTTGCCCCGTCGGAGGAGACAGGCTGAGTCTGATTTTCTCTGGGCGGACGCTAACCATAACTTGACCAGAGGTGGGAGGAGTCGTCAATTCTGGCAGAGTTACGGTCATCTTTAACCCATTAGCGGTCGTCACCCAGAGGGTTGTTGGATGAAAGCCTTCAATTTTGCCGTGCAGAAGATTGGTGTCGCCGATAAACTCGGCAACAAAGGGAGTGAGCGGCTGTTCGTAGATGCGGTTGGGCGTGTCGATTTGTTCGACTTGTCCCTGGTTCATCACCGCAATGCGATCGGACAAGCTCAGCGCCTCTTCCTGGTCGTGCGTCACCATAATGAACGTCAGCCCCAATTCTCGATGCAGGGTGGTTAGCTCTGCCTGCATTTCCTTTCGCAGCTTTAAATCCAGCGCCCCCAAGGGTTCATCTAGCAGCACCACAGCAGGATGGTTGACCAATGCCCGCGCTAGGGCAACTCGCTGCTGCTGCCCACCAGATAGCTGCCCCGGAAACCGAGTGGCAAGCGACTCCATCTTGACCAGCCGTAGCGCTTCTCGCACCCGGTCTTCAATTTCGGCTTTCGGCTGCTTTTTAATCCTCAGCCCAAACGCGATGTTATCCCAGGCGTTGAGGTGGCTAAACAGCGCATAGCTCTGAAATACCGTGTTCACGGGTCGGCGGTAGGGAGGAACATGGGTCATTAGCTGCCCCCGAATCAGGACTTCTCCCGAAGAGGGCATCTCAAATCCTGCAATTAGGCGCAGCGTCGTGGTTTTACCGCAGCCCGACGGACCCAAGATGCTGAAGAACTCGCCGCGACGAATGCTTAAATCCACGCCGCGAACCGCCGCGTCGCCGTTAAATACTTTAAACACGTTGCGGAGTTCAACATCGTAGGCAGTTTCGATCGCCGTAGAGCGCAAATTCTGTGTGACGGTTTGGGACATAGTGACGATTTCCTGCGGCAATTGCCGGAGCGCTACCGGGCGTTATCCACCTTTGGGTAGAGAGGAAGAGCAGACGTTTGGTTTATTTTATCTGCCTACCCATTGTTGCAGCAGCCTTCGGCAATCTTTGAATAAGAAACGTTGAGCCAGTTTTTTGTGTTAAGAATTAGCACATCCTTAATCGCTCTGTCGCCTAGTTAATGGAAGCTTCAAGATTAGCTCACAATTACAGAATACCCACCACGTGAATGAAGCAACCTGAACCTCGCTAAAATTCTTTTTACTAGACTATTAGCGGCACTGTGTCTCGTTTCAACTGTATTTACTGAACTTTATGACCCTGACTCAGCCTTCCCCAGTTCTGTCGTCGATTACCTCTACAACGGTATCGCGCACGGTTGGTCGATCGCACCAGTCGATCGTGACAATAGCAGCTATCTCAGTGCTGCTGCTGGGAGGGATTGGCAGCCGCCTTGCTTATTTGCAGCTTGTAGAAGGCAAGGAAAATCGTCAGCTTGCCGACAAGAATCGAATTCGGCTGATTCCCAAACTGCCGGAGCGCGGCAAAATTCTCGATCGCAAAGGCAGAGTTTTGGCAGGCAGCCGCCTGTCACACTCGGTGTTTCTGTGGCCCCTCGCCCGTAAAAAAGCGGAGTGGTCAGGCACCCTGAAGCGTCTGTCGCAAATTCTTAACATTCCTGAAGCAAAAATTCAGCGGCGGCTAGAGCAGGCGGGCTACAACTCCCCGTTCCTCGTTCGAATTGCTCGTGGCATCAGTCCTGCTCAGGTGACAGCGCTGGCTGAGCACAGCAGCGAACTGGAAGGCGTGCAGGTAGACGCAGAAGCCGTGCGCTACTATCCCAATGGCGATTTAGCCGCTCATGTGCTGGGCTACACCGGGGAGATGAGCGACAAAGAGCTAGAAAAGCGCAAGGGCGATGGCTATCGCTTGGGGGATGTGACTGGACAGATGGGGATTGAAGCTGCCTACGAGAATCTGCTACGGGGCGAATGGGGTGGACAGCAGGTGGAAGTTGACGGACTGGGACAAGTTGTCCGCGTTCTGGGACAGAAGCCAACCCACCCAGGGAAAGACGTCACCCTAACCCTCGATTTGGAGTTGCAGAAGGCAGCCGAAGTTGCGTTAGGGGAGCGTAAAGGCGCGATCGTGGCGATCGACCCCAATAATGGCGCAGTGCTGGCGATGGTGAGTCGCCCAACCTTCGACCCTAACTTGTTTTCAGGACGAATCAGCGATGCCCAGTGGCAGCGGCTCCAAAGCGACGATCATCCATTTGTCAACCGCGCTCTGCAAGGCTTTCCGCCTGCTAGCACGTTCAAAATCGTTACGACCACAGCCGGAATTGAGTCTGGTAAGTTCAGTCCAGATACCGTTCTACCGACGTTTCCCTCGATTATGGTTGGCGGCATTGAGTTTGGCGACTGGAACCGCGCAGGATTCGGTCCATTGGGGTTTGTCGGAGGACTTCAGTGGAGCAGTGACACCTTCTTCTACCAGATTGCGATGGGCATGGGTGAGCAACCCTTGATTCAGTGGACCCGACGCTATGGGTTTGGACGCAAAACTGGAATTGACCTGCCTAACGAGGAAGCCGCCGGACTCGTCCCAGACGCTACCTGGAAGCGGAAGGAATTGGGTGAGGGCTGGTTTCTCGGGGATACGGTAAACATGTCGATCGGGCAGGGCTATCTGCAAGCCTCGCCGCTGCAAGTCGCCGTCATGTTCGCAGTTCCCGCCAACGGAGGCAGCTTGGTGAAGCCTCACCTGATGAAGGACAACGAAGCCGCTCAAACGTGGCGCGAGTCGCTCAGCATTAGTCCAGCGACGATTCGGGTGCTGCAAGAGGGCTTGCGGGCAGTGGTAGACGGCGGCACAGGAGCCGCGCTAAATGTGGAGAACCTACCGCCGATCGCTGGAAAAAGCGGCACCGCTGAGGATTTTGGGCGTGAGTCTCATACCTGGTTTGGCGCCTATGCCCCTGCCAACAAGCCAGAAATTATCGTGGTTGCCTTTGGGGAAAACTCCGGTGGCGGCGGCGGTTCGCTAGCAGCTCCCATGGTGCGTCAAGTGCTGAATGCCCACTTCAATCCCAGCAAGACGCCTACAAAGGCGTCAGAGGTTGAGCAAGTTTTGACGGATTAAGCGATTAGCTGCTAGTCTGCACAAACTGGCGCAATATTTCGCCCGGTGGGCGATCCCAAGTGTCCAGATGCTCGTAAATTTGAGCCTCGGCATTCAGCCTGTAGGTCGAGTAGCCGTTAAAGAAAATTTTGGCTTTCCAGGGAACTCTCAGCGTTCCGCGCACCGTCCAGTCGGCGCGAATTGTATCCAGGCTAGCTTGACGAACGTCGTGCAGGTCAAAGAAAAGCTGTGTAAAAAATAACCGTCCGTGGAACCGCAGCGTCCAGAAAATAATCCGGTAGTTGAATTTGCCTTTAAACCGATTAACCGGATCTTGAAAGAAAATCTCCCGCGCGTAAATGTCGTAGGAAATATCGCGCTCAAATAGCGTCGGCAAGTCCTGCTTGAGCGCCGCGATCGCTGCCACTACCCGCGTCGCATACTCGCTCTGATCCAACCTAGCGTCTTGCACAGTCGTTATCCTAGAAGAAATTACGAATTTTGAATTGTAGATTTTGAATTAGCAGAAGAATTTTTAATTCATCGTTTTAAACTGTTACCCCTTCTCCATGATTATCCTCGAAGCCCGCAACCTGCAAAAGTCCTACACCGAGAAGGGCAAGACGATCTCTGCCGTACGAGACGTATCGCTGCATTTGTCAGCAGGAGAGGTGCTGGCGTTTTTGGGTCCGAATGGAGCGGGCAAAACCACGTCGATCAAAATGATTGCGGGCTTGATTCGCCCCGATGCTGGCTGGGTGCGGATTGGCGATCGTGATCCACACCAAACTCCGGAGGCACTGCGGTTTCTAGGCGCTGTCTTGGAGGGCAACCGCAACCTCTACTGGCGGCTGACCTGCGCTGAAAATCTGGAGTACTTTGGGGTGCTGCGGGGGCTGAGCCAGCGCATTGCCCAACAGCGCGGCAAGGATCTACTGGAGCGGTTTGGTCTCACCCACAAGCGCCAGACCCTCGTTCAGTCGCTATCGCGAGGCATGCAGCAGAAGCTGGCGATCGCAGTGTCTCTACTGCACAACCCACAACTGCTGCTGCTCGACGAGCCAACACTGGGACTGGACGTAGAAGCCACTGAGGATGTAAAACGGCTGGTGCGCGAGATTGCCCAAGAAGGTCGCGCCATTCTGCTGACCACTCACCAACTCGGCATTGCCGAAGAACTATCCGATCGCGTTGCCATTATCAACAGCGGCGAAATTGTGGCAGAAGACTCAACGGACCACTTAATTCGCCAGTTCTCCGGCAGCGCTTACCGAGTCGAGACAGAATCTGCGATCGACGCGCAGCGCCTCAGTAAACTGCAACAGCTTGGCGTTGAGATGGAGAGCGATCGTGTCCTCCACATTGCCGACCCAGACCTGCTGTACCTGGCGCTGAATCTTCTCGCACCGCTGCCGCTGATTCGCGTGGAAAAAGACCGAGCGAATCTGACGGAGATTTTCTTGCAGGTGATCCGCGACAGCGATGCCTCAGCCGATCGCTAGTCACCTACGCGATCGGCTGATTCACGTCCCGCTTCTTCAGCCGCAGATCTAGCAGGTGAATCAGCATCGAACCTGCGAAGATGGCGATCAGTGGAATGCTGGGAAAGTGGTAGCGGTCTTGGGCAACGATAATCGCATGCACAGCGGTAAAGTAGCCCCATAGCAGCACCGCCGGATGAGTTAACGCCATCAACCAACCTGACTGCTTACCCAAAAGCACGATACCCGCCACGCCCAACCCTAACATCGGCAGCCAGTAAAGCTGATTGAGAACTTTCAGCGGAGTCAGAATCCACTTGCCGTAGCGCGATACCAGCCCTTCTTCGTTCCAAACCACGCCGATACTCTCGCGGCTGTAGGTTTCAACCACGCGCTTTATGGAGCGGGTCGCGAACAGAAGCGGCTGCTGTTTGATGTGAGAGACTGCCTGCTCTTTTAGGTACTTGTCGCGCTGCGCCTCGTTGAGCTTCTCGACTGCGGGCGGTAGGTCCATGTAGCCGCCCGTCGAGGTGGGATTATTGCCCATCCACAAGTTCGCGCCACCATTGGTCGAAATTGTGACAAACTGCCCGAACGCCTGCGTATTCCGAATCGCCCACGGCGCAATCAGCAGCCCTATTACTGCAATCATCACCAGCGCTGCCCCAAGGCTGCGAACAATTTCTCGTGTGCGGACGTAGTGCAGAAACAGCAGCAGTGCCGGAATCATCAATGCAGTCGGACGAACGTAGCTGGCTCCTGCCAGAATTACCCCGACGATCGCAGCCTTTACCCACAGATTCATGTGCTGATTCAGCCACAGCGCCAATGCCGCTACCGTCAGCAGCATGAAGGGTTGCTCACTAGCAAGAACCGTGGTGAACTGAATCTGACTTACCCAGCACGCCAGCAGAATTCCGGTCATTGCCGCCGATCGTCGCCCAAACCACGTTTCCGCCAGATGCATCGCCAGCCAAATCGTCGCGATCGCCAGCAGCAGATTGAGCAGCACGATCGGCAGGTAGTGATGCCCAAACGCCCGATACAGCAGCGAGTACACGAACGATGTGCCGACGGGCCAGTAGGCGCTGGGCGTAGTGCAATCCCAGCCGTAGTTGCCGCACTGTGCCAAATTTTGCGCAAAGGTGTCGTAAGCGTTGCTGTCGGAGACGGGAATGACGGGAACTGCGATCGCCCACGCCACGCGCAGCAGCAGCGCCACAAGGGCAATCCAGAGGTAGTAACGACGGTCCTTGAAAACGGCGAAGCTGAGCATAAAGACCTGACCATGCGAAGGTTCAGGTTCAGTGTGCCCAAGGGCGATCGGGCAATCGAGATGGCTGGTGTTCCAGTAGGCTGTGGCCCGTGGTTTGTGGTCCGTAGAATCAATCAGGAATCACCACTGACAGCTAACCACTGATTAAAACTGTCGCGACTTAAAACTGCCGCGACCAATCTTGCCAGCGCTCCACCACAACTTTCGTTTGAGTGAAGAACTCAATTGCCTGGTGCCCCTGTCCGTGTAAGTCGCCGAAGAAGCTGTCTTTCCAACCGCTGAACGGGAAGAACGCCATTGGAGCCGCGACACCGATGTTGATCCCGATGTTGCCCGCCTCAGCTTCGTAGCGGAACTTGCGGGCGGCGGCACCGCTAGAGGTAAACAAGCACGCCATGTTGCCGTACTGTCCCTGATTGACCAGCGCGATCGCATCGTCGATCGTCTCTAGGTGAATCAGGCTCAGCACCGGACCAAAAATTTCAGTGCGTGCAATTTCGCCTGCGGGATCGATATTTTGCAAAATTGTGGGACGGACAAAGTAGCCCTGCTCGTAACCCGGAACGGCAGGTTCGCGACCATCGACTAGCACGGTTGCGCCTTCGTCGGTGCCTTTCTGGATCGCGCTGACGATGCGATCGCGGCTCTGCGCCGTAATCACCGGACCCATCTGGACGCCGTCCTCTAGCCCGTAGCCAACTTTGCGGGATTGAGCGGCGTCGGCGATCGCCTCGGTGAACGTTTTGCGGGCGTCTCCGACGGTGACGGCGATCGAGGCGGCGAGGCAGCGCTGTCCGGCACAGCCAAAGGCGCTGTCTGCCAGAATTCGCGTGGTCATGGCAATATCGGCGTCGGGCAGGACAATGACGGGATTCTTTGCGCCGCCCTGACACTGGGCGCGTTTGCCGTTGGCGGCGGCGCGGCTGTAGACGTAGCGGGCAACGGGCGTGGAGCCGACGAAGCTGACAGCGCGGATTGCGGGATGATCTAAAATCGCATCGACTACGTCTTTTGCGCCGTTGACTAAGTTGACAACGCCGTTTGGCAGTCCGGTCTGGGCGATCAGGTGCATGACTTTTTGCATCGTCAGCGGCACTTTCTCCGATGGCTTAATAATATAGGTATTGCCGCAGGCGATCGCGTAGGGCAAAAACCAGAACGGAATCATGCCCGGAAAGTTGAACGGCGCAATTACGGCAGCAACGCCGATCGGCTGCCGAATCATGATTTCGTCGATGCCTCTGGCGATGTCTTCGGAGTTGTAGCCCTGCATCAAAATTGGAATGCCGCAGGCGACTTCGACGTTTTCGATCGCGCGGCGCATTTCGCCTTTCGACTCTGCCAGGGTTTTGCCGCATTCTTGAGTAATCGTCTGCGCTAAGTCCTCGAAGTGCTCGTCTAGTAGCGCTTTGAGCTTGAAGAGGTACTGGATGCGATCGGTAGCAGGCGTGCGTCGCCACGTTTTGAAGGCGGTAGCAGCGGCTTCGGCAGCACGATCGAGGTCGCTGGCAGAGGATAGCGGCACGCTTGCCAGCACTTCGGTTGTTGCCGGATTGATGACGTCAAGATAGTCGGCAGCAGCGGCATTACACCACTCGCCATTGATGTAGTTTTGCAGAACGGTTGCCATTGAGACGCTTGCCACCCGATGAATACTATCTGTCAATTTTCTCGCACTGCGGTACTAGGAGACAGAACTGGGAGACAGAGAAGTCGCGTTCGGGGCTTGAACGAAATTATGGCTCGATCGGCGGATCGAAGAGAACGATAAAGGTGGCGTTGGGAATGTGCCGCTGGAGGAATTGCTGGTGTCCGTCGGCATCGGAGCGATCGCGGAAGCGGGCGATGACAACGCGCTGCATGTTGGGCAATAGTCGCACGACTGCCCAGTGATGCAAGCGCTCACTGTAGGTCATAATCTAATTTGTCTCCATTGCAAGTTGGAGCCAGACCCAGTGCGTTGCAGCGCCAACTCCTCTGCACTGGCTCATGACTTTATTTGGTGTGCCGAATGTCCCTAATTAGGGACATTCGGCACACATCAATTTACCTGTTATGGAGAACTCAGCAGACGATGAATCTCTGACACGGTTTGAGGCATGGGAAGAGCAAGCATAGCCCTCAAGCAAGTTTTGGAATCCTACGGAATTACCCAAAACAGGCTGGCAGGTGTGATGGGGATTAAGCGGTCTAGCGTTCACCGTTGGGTAAATGGATTGGCTGATCCGCTGGCTGAGGCTGTGCTTGAGATCCGCGATGGGCTGGAAAAGATTGATCCAACCGCTGCTGAAGAATTCACTCGCCTCTACTGGGGTAAAGCTGTAGAGGACGAAGAGTGATGCAGCGATCGCTAGTCGCCTTGATCAAACCTCTTTAAAGCCTTACGCAAACCTCGGAGGTTTTCTTAAACCTTCGAGGTTTAGGCTGAGTGCGTAAGTCCTGAAGCTTCTGGAAGTGTGGGTGAAATCACTGATTCTTTACCTGAAGTCGATAGACTGAGAAACAACCCAGATAGGACGCTGTATGCCTGAGCCATCTGACGCAGCCGAAAAGCCTTCTGAACAAACCAAGCCGGAAAAATCGAACAGTGCTGAACGGCGATTTGTGCAGCGATCGGTGCAAACGTTTGTGCAGTGGATGCCTGTGGGCGGAAGCAGTTGGGCGTTTGCGTCGTTCCTGTTAAAGCAGGAGTGGACGATGGCGTTGCTCATGTTTCCAGTTACGGCTGTAACTGGAGTTTGGGCAGCGTACTCGAAGAATTTTGTGGGGCGACTGGAGGAGGTTTATAGCGATCGAGGCAAGAAAGATGCCGATGCGCTGATCGCCGGAATGGACAGTCTGGACAAGGCGATTCGTTGGCAGCTATCAGGCTTTGAGACAAAGTATCTCAAGTGGCAGTCGCTCGATTGTCAGGACTACAAGCCCGAAGGCGTTGAGCAGCGCAGCGGCATTTTTACCCCGATGCTGCGAGAAGTGTTTGTGCCGCTGGAGTTAAGCAGTAGCGCGATCATTAGACCCGGATTGCAGGCGCGAGATTTGGAGATTCTGCAACAGCGCGACGGACTGCTGATATGGGATCTTCTAGTGCGGGTGACGCGGGAGCCAGTGTATCGTCAGATGGCAATTTTGGCATGGGGCGGCTATGGCAAAACCACCTTGATGAAGCACATTGCCTTTTCCTATGCAGAGGGAACGTACCGTCGCTACCGCGCTCCTAAGTTGGTTCCCGTGCTGCTGTATTTGCGGAAATGGCGCGATGTCATTAGCCAGAACGAGCCGCCGAGTCTGCCGGACCTGATCACGAAGCATCACATTCCCAGCCTGCCGGGAGGCGAAGATTTGAGCGTGCCGCCTTATTGGGCAAAGGAAGCGCTGAAATCGGGGCGAATGCTGGTGATGCTGGATGGGTTTGATGAAGTTGCAGAGGGACAGCGAGTTGCGGTGAGTCGTTGGATTAGCGCTCAGATGCGGCAGTACGATAAGTCGGTGTTCATTCTCACGTCGCGTCCCGGCGGATACAAGCAGTATTCCGGCGACAAGATGAGAACGCCGCTGTTTGTCAAAGAGTTTAACGTAGAGCAGCGCCAGCGGTTTGTGCAGCAGTGGTATCAGTGTCAAGAGCGATATGCCAGAGGCGGACGCAACACGCCGGATGTGCAGCAAGAGGCGCAGCGCAACGCTGCCGAACTGCTTCAGCAGATTGAGGAGCGATCAGAACTGCGGGACATGGCGAAGAATCCGCTGCTGCTGAACATGATTGCGACGTTTCATCGCACGTATCCTGGTGCGGAACTGCCGAAACGCCGCGGTGAGCTATATCAAGACATCTGCACGCTGCAATTGCGAAATCGTCCCAGCGCTAAGAATATTGAATTGCTGCTGGAACTCGCCGAGCGACAGGAAGCGCTGCAAGTGGTGGCATTGGAAATGATGCAGCGACATCTGGAACGAATTAGTCAGGAAGAGTTACTGACACTGCTGCAGACCCATCTTACTAATCAAAATCCACCCGTGCAGCCCCGACAGTTTCTCGACCAGATTGTACAAGTCAGCGAGTTGCTGGTGGAACAGGAAGAAGAATACGAATTTGCTCACCTGAGTTTTCAGGAATATCTGGCGGCGGCTGAGATCAAGCGATTAAAGCAGGAAAGTTTGCTGTACTCGCATTTCAACGATGCTTGGTGGCGCTCTACCATTCTGCTCTATGCCTCTTTAGCGAATCCAACTAACTTAATTCAGCAAGCTTGCCAACAGGAAGCTGTAGATCTTGCTTATGCCTGTTTACGGGAGACAACGAAACAAATTGATTCCGCTATTGCGGCTGAGGTAGAGGTGCTGCGATCACCTAGGGAGATTGTGGCTTCATGTAAGGTGACTTGTGTGGCTGAAATAGACGTGCTGCGATCGGGTGTACAAGATCTGCGCTATCAAAACTTAGAAAACTTCTTGAGAGATCGGCAGTGGCGAGAGGCAGATGAAGAAACCTACCGTCTGATGATTACCACAATGGGCAAGGAAGAAGGGCAGTGGTTTGAAGAGGATGATTTGCGGAACTTTCCTTGCGAAGATCTCCGCACGCTAGACCAACTCTGGGTGCGCTACAGCAACGGGCACTTCGGATTCAATGTGCAAAAGAAAATTTGGCAGGAGTGCAATAGTCCTACCCAGTACAATGCTGACTGGGAGCGATTTGGAGATCGCGTCGGTTGGCGAGTCAACGGAGAATGGATTGACTACCCTAAAGATGTTATTTTTGATACTTCCTCCCCAAAAGCACACCTACCTGTTTGGGTTGGGGTTTTGGTTGGGTTGGGTGGTGTGGTTGAGTTGGGTGGTGTGGTAAGGGGGTGGTGGGGTTTCTTCTCTCGCGTCCAGACTTGTAGATTATAAGCTGTAAGGCTTTGGGGCGTTTCTCAAGATTCATTTCGATGCTCACACTCTACAAAGAATCGGGATTCCAGAAATTCGATACTTGGCACCCCTCGTTTTTCTCTCGCTGCACCTTTGTAGCCGCTGGATCGTAGCAATTCATCAGAATAAACTTCTCCGCCACCGCCGAAACTTTATTTGAACTTGCCAAAACAGAATGAGCCTCTTGAATTTCTGCAAGGGCGATACCCCGATCGCGATCGTCAAGCAAGAAGCACATACCAGCAGATTCAGAGATAATGGAATGATTTCAGCCCACTTCACCATCATGGAAACCGCAGATATTTTGCAGGTGCTTCCCCGTCTAGCCATCAGCGATCGTCTAAAAATCGCTGAAGCTGCCTTGCGTCTAGTTCAACAAGATCAGCAAAGCCTGACGAGAGAGCAGCGCCGACAACAGATGGCGCTGGCTGCTATCACTGCCATTTCCGATTATTCACCTAATAGTGAACTGACCGTTTTCACCGAGCTTGATGGTGAAGATTTCTACGACGAAACTACCCATTAAATTCCTCAGTAAGTCCTAATGTTAAGAGGTGAAGTGTGGTTGGTCAGATTAGATCCAACGATCGGAACTGAAATCAGTAAAACCCGCCCAGCCGTTATTGTTAACGACAATGCGATCGGAATTTTGCCACTCAAAGTGATCGTTCCAATCACTGACTGGAAAGAGACATTTGCTTCAAGACCCTGGATGGTTCGTTTAGAAGCAAGTCCAAACAGCGGACTGAGTAAGCTTTCAGGAGCAGATACGTTTCAGGTTCGCTCTGTATCCGAAACCCGATTAGTCAAGCGGTTGCGCGACTTAGATGACACCACAATGCAAGCCATCTCCGAGGCACTGGCAACTGTTCTGGCTATAGATTAAAAAATTCTGTAATACAGAAAGCTCAGCGTCTCAAAGCGTTACCGCAACAGCGCTACAAATTCCCTTCGATCATTCTCGAAGAATCGATGAGATCACGATCGCGCACCGATAACTTTATAAAATCTTTCTTAGGTGTTTATCTGGGCTAGTCAAAGTTACTAAGGATGCCATTGCTACCTAAAACTGTTCAACCCAACTCAGGCGAAGACCATTTCGATAAACAGGGATTTCCCCATTTCATGCTGAAAGAGATTTATCAGCAGCCTGAAGTCGTGCGGACCTGTTTAGCGCACTACCTGAACTCTAACCCCGATCGCCCCTTCAACCTTCCCGATCGTCCCATTCCCAACCAAATCCACCTCCTCGCCTGTGGCACCAGTTGGCACGCCTGCCTCATTGCCCAGCACTGGCTAGAGCAAATTGCGGGCATTCCCACTAGAGTCCGAGCCGCATCCGAATTCGTCGCCGCACCCTTTCCCCCCACCTCCAATATCCTGACGATCGCCGCCACCCAGTCCGGAGAAACCGCTGACACCCTCGCTGCCGTCCAGCTTGCGCGACACTCCCAAACTCACCTGTTCGGCATTACCAACCAGCCCGAAAGCTCACTCAGCCAGATCGTCGATCGCACCCTGCTTACCCATGCAGGCAGAGAAATTGGCGTCGCCGCCACCAAAACCTTCCTGACCCAGCTACTCGTGTTTTACTGCCTGACGCTCGACTTCGCGCACCAGCGTCAACAACTCAGCGGGGCGCAGATGCAGGATGCGATCGCCAAGCTCCACGCCCTCCCCGACCACATTACAACTCTCCTTCAGCAAGACAGCGCCATTCAAACTCTCGCTCAGTCGTTTGCAACCGCAGAGCACTGCATTGTTCTCGGACGTGGCATCCAGCGCCCGATCGCTCTAGAAGGTGCCCTCAAGCTCAAAGAAACCACGTATCTCCACGCCGAAGGCTATGCCGCAGGCGAATTTATGCACGGACCGATCGCCCTTCTAGATGCTCGCATTCCCGTCATCGTTCTCGCGCCTGCGGGCAGCGTCTACCCGGACACCCTCGCGAACGTCCGCAAGATCAAAGCGAACGGTGCGTCCGTATTGGGCATCGTGACCGCAGGCGGCGAAGCAGACTTCGATCGAGCGATCGTCCTGCCATCGATCGACGAATCGCTTTCGCCTTTCCTGAGCGTGATTCCGCTGCAGCTGCTGGCATATCATCTTGCAGTGCTGCGCGGATTGGATGTCGATCGTCCCCGCAACATTACAAAGACCCTTACGGAATAATCACACACCAGACAAAAGCTGCTCGATTATGCGGTTTGCCTGCGAGGCATAGCCACCGCCAAACAAATTGAAGTGATTCAGGATGTGATACAGGTTGTAGAGCGGTTTGCGCTGCTGGTAGCCCGCGTCGAGTGGATACACCGCGCTGTAGCCCCGGTAAAAGTCGGCAGGAAAGCCGCCAAATAGTTCCGTCATGGCAATATCGACTTCGCGATCGCCAAAATACGTCGCCGGATCAAAAATCACAGGTTCGCCCGCGCTTGTCACCGCCGCATTGCCCGACCACAGATCGCCATGCACCAGCGACGGCTGCGGCGTGTGTCCCTCCAGCAGCGCGGGAATGGCGCTCAGCAGTTGCGCCCCTTTAGGGAAGTGTCCGCCGCGTCGATCGGCAAGCTTCAACTGATAGCCAATCCGTTGCTCAGCCCAAAACTGGCTCCAATCCGAAGTCCACAAGTTCATTTGTGGAGTGGAGCCGATCGTGTTGTGTCGCTCCCAGCCAAATCCCTGCGAACTCGTTGCCTTGTGCAT
>NZ_JACJPG010000582.1 GCF_014695955.1 Leptolyngbya sp. FACHB-36
CCCATGAGCGCATCGGGCTCCGGATCAACGTTGTCGTTTGAGGCGATCGGGCGACCACCGGGAAGCGTACTGCCCTCCATCAGCTCTGGGCTGCTCGCCATGACTGGACGATTGCCCACGAGCGCTAAGCTCTCGACCGAATGGAAGTCGCTGGCAAAAATTGGGCGATTGCCAGGAAGCATCTCCTGCACCCTCAGGTTGCTTGCCGAGATCGGGCGACCATTCAGAAACGAGTCGAATAGCTGTAAATGGCTAGCCGCGATCGGGCGAACCCCAGCCACCGTGATCGTTTCCACAACTTCTAACTCGTCAGGCATCACCGGGCGATTTGAGATCATGGCAACGGGCCGATGCAGTTGAAGACCGTGTCCTTTTTGAGGCGCGTCGGACTGTACCGGACGAGCGGTAATCTGAACAACGTTATCCGAACTCATAGCGTCTTCCTTCGGTGCCTCAGATGCCTTACTTGTTTTTTCACCACTCATTGCATTTGCCTCAATTGTGTCTGTATTCGTTGCATCTGGAGTAGGCTTGGGAGCTGCCTTGCTCCGACGGCTACTAACCTTTTCAGCACTGTCAGTGCGATTTGCTGCCATGACGATCGCCCTCAAGAATTCGTAAGCGTGTCAACCGCGTTTCGGGCTACAGGTAGCGCCGCTATCCAAGTTTCTTATCAGAATTGAAATCTTAAGGAAATATTATAAGCCGAAACGGGGGCGATCGACGCTAGAAACTGAGCGGTAGAACTTATGGCAGAAATTTGACAACCTAATCAAATGGGCTGATCCGCCGGAACACAGAAGGGACGCTCAAGAGCATCCCTTCTGTGCAAAATTGCCTAGTACAAAAGCTAAGATGCCGTTTGCACGGGCTTTTGTGAAAGCCCCAACGGCATTAGCCCAAGCGCTGATTATACGCTTGCCGCAATCTTGGCGCTCTTGGAGGTCAGGCGCTCGTAGGTTGCCCGCATCTTCAGACCTGTCAGTACTTGGAACAGCCCGGTACCATTGGTGGAGCCAGGATATTCGCGGTGCTGAAGCAGCAGTTCCGTCAGTTCGCCCGTGTACTTCGTGGACGTTTTGCTGAGGTGCTGTTCGATGTAGATCACTTCTTCTAACTTGTCGAACTGACCATCCACTTCCAGCACAGAGACGCTGTGCTTATAGAACGTGTCGGGTCCGTAGAACATGCGGATGCCAGGGTAAGAGCAAGTGAGTTTGCGTCCGCAGGGAATCCAGTCGATCGTCGAGCCTTCATCGAACAGGTAGGCGGGGTCAAACCCTTCTACGCCATCGCGCTGGATCATCTGCACGCGTAGCACTTTGCGCTCTTTATCGTCTTTGATCAGCCGAGTCGGTAGCACTTGCAGCACCACATCGGCGTGCTCTTTCTGCGGGTCAATGTACGCTTTGAAGTCAGGACGACGGGCATTAATTGCTGCTAGAACGTCTTCGTAGGTGTGACCGCGCTCTGCCATGTCGCGCTGAATCTTCCAAGCGATCTTCACCTCATCACTAATGTCGAGGTAGACGCTAAAGTCAAGCAGTCCGCGCACGCGCTCGTCGTACAGCGGATGCAACCCTTCAATCACCACAATGTGGTTCGGATAAACTTTCTCAGGCGGGTCGAGCTTTCCGGTTTCGTGATTGTAGATTGGCTTGTCGATGGTTTCACCGCTCTTAAGCGCCTTGATCTGTTCGTACATCAGATCAAAGTTATTGGCGCGTGGGTCAAGCGCGGTGATACCGGTTTCTTTACGCTGCTTCCGGTCCAGACTGTGGTAATCATCGAGGCAGATAACCGTGACGAAATCTTCCCCGAACAGATCTGTGATTCGGCGCAGAAAGGTGGATTTGCCGCATCCGGAGTCCCCGGCAACGCCAATCAGAACCACGCGGTCTGGCTTACTGGTCATAGGTCTCCTCTAAACAACAAAAGATATGGACTAATTGGGTGTTGTGCACGTTGAGTGTTCGGTCTGCGGGCTGTTTGGCTGACGATGCGATCACTAATAGAGTCTGCTGCGCAGAATCACGCAATCGAACTCCGCACGCTTTACCTCTGGCTCTGACACAGCACGCGAACTGGAGTCCACCAAAGCCGCAACCGGATCATAGCCAGTCGTGGAACCTAGCCCCTCCTGGTGAGTATTTAATACTACCGTTGCTGAGATCTTACCAAAAAGCGGATTGTCCGTTCAAGACTTACTAAAAAAGTCGTTAATTGTTTTCCATTCATCGTTGGTAAAGGTCATTCTTGCTGCCGCTGAACTTCATGAATCCATCACTAGCAGGCTAAAAATTAATCGCTGAACACGAACGGTCAAGTTGCTGTAGGCTGGAATCGATTCCTTAGGAGAGTAGGAGCGTGTCTATCCAACTTCGTATTGGCAACGAATTGAAAGAAGGGTAAACCCATTTTGCGACATTACTTTCAAACGCGCTTAATTGCAATTGGACTAAAGTTGTACTAATTTTCTCTTACCCAGCGTCACGAGCAATTGCAGATCGCTCTGCTCCGTCCATCGTTGCCACAATTTGATCCTTGCTGTCCGCAATGTCGCGGAGTCGCACCACTGCCTCGCCATTACCGCCAACCGTGTTGATGATATCAATCATGTGAAAGGCCGGATAGCCCGTGCTAGGCATTTTCCAGTCCCTCTGCTGCCAGAATTAAATTGATCGATTCATCCCAGCCGCCCTCCGGCTTGACAATGCCGAGAGGCTTGCCGATCGCCTCCAGCTTGCGCCAGCCGTTAGGCTGTTTGAGCATTGCTTCTAGTTCAGCTTTGCGGGTCTGGTAGGGCGAGGGAGTAGGGGGTGCTGGCGGATTGGCAGGTGGAATGGGTTCTGCTGCAGTGACGATTTCAGCCGCCGGATCTTCGCTCCAGCCATGCCGCAGCCATGCAGCCAGATCGACGCGATGCACCATGCGCGATTCCTCTCCGGCCTTGTAAATCCGGGTTGGGTCCGGCAGTTTGGGCGCTTTGGCAGCGTTGGTAAGCCGCTGTACTGCTGCTGCGTTGGGGTTGAGGTGGTTCATGAGTGAAGAGTAAGGAATGAGGAATGAGGAGTGGCTAAAAGGCTAGCCACTAACCGCTAGCTCGACAAAAACGCGCTGTATTTGAGGCTGCCTGCGCCGCCAACTTTGATCGCGCGAGCGCGAACTGCTTGAGCGTCAGGAACCAGGCTTTCGATCGCCAATCCAGATAGAGCGATTTCGGTAGTTTTGGTTGCGCCCTTGAGCGGGTCACCATTGAGGGTGATCCGACCAACTTCGACAAACGTGCTGTTAATCGTGGCAGCTGCTTCGATTGCAACGATCCACTCAGCAGAGCCTGCGGTCCAGCCCGTGTAGTTCTCGAAGCCCACAACAGCACAAAAGTTGTGCTGTTTGGTTAGTCCAGGAACAACGATCGGGTTTTCAACAGCGCTGCCCGTGAGAGCGGGGAGGGTGCCGTCGCGCACCTCTAGCGCCTTGTCGAACTGTTTGGCGCGACGATCGGCAAATCCAGGAGAAATTGGCATAAAGCCTCCAGTGAAGTGAGTTGGGGGTGGGGGTTCTAGATTGCGGTCTAGACCGTAACAGGCGCGTTGGTGATGCCGCGCAGCCGAGCTGCGCTGCGACCAGATAGAACCGCGATCGCGCAGTACCAGTCAATCCGGGTGCGGAACACGGGCTTGGTTTCCATCTCGCCCAAATCGCGCACGGAGATGCCAAACTGCCCAGCGTGAGCGCCCTGGATGCCAGTTACAGCCATTTCGTCAAATGACACGCAGTAGATCGAGCCGCACTGAACGTTGGTGCCGTCGGCACTGGATTCCGTGAAGCTGAGGATGTCTTCGTAGTTGGTGTCGGCAATCAAAACTGGTAGATCGCAGTAGGTGTCTACGCGTCGACCGAATTCGTCTTGGGTAAAGTTGATGTGCCCGCCGATTCCGGTGTTGCGTCCGGCTGCAGTCAGGCGGCGGCGCGTCGATCGGCTCATCACCAGGTGGGTCGGATTGCGAACGGCGTCGATCAGCTCATCCAGCTTGTTGAGGCTGAGCGGCCCACCTGCGGCGTTGTTGTTGATTAGCTGGGAGCCAGTCAAACGGACTTGCAAACCGTCGAACACGCGCGGGTTGGTGCTGGAGTCGCCTTTCAGAAACGTGCGCGTCCAGCCTTGCGCCAGCGATTTGACCTTCATCAATTCGTGCGCCGATCGGCTTCCTGGTCCCTGCGTATCGACAATAAAGCGATCCACGTCCAGGTCGCCGCCTGCAATTTTGCAGACCTCAACCTGCGGGTTGATAATTCCCGTCGATTCGTCGTAAGCCTCGTTTACGCCGCGAAAGCCGATTCCCGGCAGTTCTTCTTCACGGTTGTAGGGCAGAGCACCGCCCTGCACGTCTTGGAACGGAATCACGCGCAAAATATCGGAGCTGGCGGCAAATTCTTCGATATAAACCGCATCCGCGTCAGGTGCGAGTTTAGCCGCCTCGATCAGCGTTAAAGCCATGAGAGGGTAGTCCTAAGTGCTGTAAGGGGGTTAGGGTCGCTGCGTTGGCATCCCGCCGTCACAGTCAGCGCTCAATCCTGAAGGCGGGTTTCCCGCCGTAGGGAATTGAGTAAGAAGAAAGTTGTTGCCTCTGGGCATCCCGCCCGATCGAGGCTTGTTGCTGTGGTGTTCCCACGTCGAGCTAGCGTCCTTCGCGGAGGGCGGTCAGGCGTGCTGCGCGGTTCATGCCGCTAAGGTCGCGGTGCGGATTGGTGCCGCTGTTGGTCGATCCGGGTTGGGTGCCGCTGCCTTTCGCTTTCTCGTTGGGGCCAAAGTGGTGCGCGTAGACAGGGTGAGCAACCAGGCCGCTGAAATATTCCGCCGCGCCCATTGGCTTGCTGGCGTCCTTTTTGGAAAACAGCCGCACGCCGTTGCCATCAACCACCTCAAGCTGGCCCTGGTCGTTGAGCTTCAGGGCTTTGCCGATCGAGCTGTAGAACATTTCAAAAAAGGTCACGCCGTCCTCACCACCGCCGGAGCGCCCGTTCGCTGCCTGGAACGCTTTCTCTGCCTCGCCACGCTTGAGCAGCTCCTGATATTTGCCTTCCCAGTCTTTGACCTTCTGTTGCTCAGCCTGAATCTGTGTCTGATACTGGGTTTCCAGCGTGGTTTTCATCTCGGCTTCGCGCTGGTTCCACTTTTCCGCCTCAGCTTGCAGCTGCTCAAACTGCTTGTATTTCTCCGGGTCGATTCCTTTTACCGATTCCTGAAGCTGTTTAAATTGCTTTTCCAGGGTCGATCGTCCGTCGCGCTCCTTCTGTAATGCTGACTTCAGTCCCGTTACATCTTCAGGCGGTGCGGGGGCAGGGTCCGGCGTGGGTTGAGTGCCGCTGCCAGCGCCGTTGTCAGGCTCAAAAGCGACGATCGGAGCAAACCGAGACCGAGACTGGAAATTCTCTGGAAACATCCCGTAGCCAGAGGATTGAAACTTGAAATTCATGGGGCATCCCGCCGAAGAGTACGCCTTGGCGTTCCCACGGCGCGTTCATGTTGTTATTTCGCCACCAGAAGACGATAAAATAAAGGGGTAAGCAGAACGTATTGATAGATTTTTCTGTGAGAAACCTTGCCAATAAAAAAATCGGAAGTCTTCAGGTCGTTGCGGCTAACGGACTGTACGTAAGTCCTGGAGGTCAAAAAGATGTGATTTGGAAGTGTCTCTGTGAATGTGGAAAATCATCTCTTGTGAGGCAATCAAAACTTCTAAGCAAGACCCGTCCTACAAAATCTTGTGGCTGCTTAAGAGCTAAAAGGTTGAAAGAATCTCACCCGAGCAAGACTCATGGAGAATCTAAAACCCTGCTTTATGGAATTTGGCATGGCATGAAGGACAGATGCAGCAGACCCAGTACGAAGAATGAGCGCTACTGTGGGCGAGGAATACAAGTTTGTATGGAATGGGAGAATAGTTACGAGGTTTTTAGAGATTGGGCGTTGCAAAATGGCTACAAGCCAGGGCTAACCATCGATCGCAGAGATACAAACGGCAACTACTGCCCCGACAATTGCCGTTTTGTTGATTGGATTACACAGCAAAACAACAGGAGGAGTTCTAGGCATGTAACCGCATGGGGAGAAACAAAAACTCTTGCAATGTGGCTAAAAGATCAAAGGTGCAAAATTGGACGAGAATCACTTAAAACTAGGCTGAACTCTGGATGGAGCGCGGAGGAAGCAATTTCGCTTCCTCCGACAAGAGAGTTTCAAGGGAACGGCGTTACCGAATAACCTCGCAGGCCGCCTCGTAGTAGTGGATGCGATCGTCAATGCCGTTTAAACCTCCGTTGACGATGCGTGTCACGGCGTAAATGTCGCCTCCGGCATCAATCACGGCATTAATGCTGTTCTGCTGCCAGAAAAATCCAGCGCTGCAGAAGGGATAGGTGCTGGCAACGTAATCCACTCCTTCCATGACTCGCAGGTCCTGAATAGAATCGCTGAACGCTTGATAGTTGGCGCGTCCGGTGAGTTGAATTGCTCCCGCCCCTTTAAAGCGGGGACCGTCCCCTGCTTGGGTGTTGCCCAAATCGCCGCGCCCTTCGTAATCCCAGCCGTCCGCCAGCTCTTTCAGCCAGCGCAGTCCACCTGACTCGTGGGCAATCTGGGCTAGAAAATGCCGCATTCTTGCGGGCGTGTTGATCTCAAACAAATTCAAGCAATGGTTCAAGTCTGCCAGTTCAGTTTGATAAATCGGGTTGCCGAAAATTGCCTCTGCCTGCTCGCGGCTAATCAGTTCGCCGCAGTCGATCGCTACATGCTCTGC
>NZ_JACJPG010000583.1 GCF_014695955.1 Leptolyngbya sp. FACHB-36
ACCGACGAACTCACCAACCTCTTGCGCGGACTCAACGGCGAATACATTCTGCCCGCTCCCGGCGGCGACTTGCTGCGCGACGGTCCCGGCGTCTTACCCACCGGACGCAACATCCACGCGCTCGACCCCTACCGGATGCCGTCCCCGGCTGCTTACGAGCGCGGTCGGGCGATCGCCCGCCAAATCATTGCTCAGCACGTAGACGAACACGGCACGCACCCGGAAACCGTCGCGGTGATGCTCTGGGGCTTAGACGCGATCAAAACAAAAGGCGAATCTCTGGGAATTTTGCTGGAATTGGTCGGAGCAGAACCCGTCAAGGAAGGCACCGGGCGAATTGTCCGCTACGAGTTGAGGTCTCTGGCAGAGTTAGACCATCCTCGCATTGATGTGCTGGCAAATCTGTCCGGCATTTTCCGCGATAGCTTCGTCAATATTCTGGAACTGCTGGACGACTTATTTCAGCGGGCTGCCCAGATCGATGAGCCAACGGAGCAGAATTTTATCCGCAAACACGCGCTGGCTCTGCAAGCTCAAGGCGTCGAGAACGCAACCGCGCGACTGTTCTCGAATCCAGCAGGCGATTTTGGCTCATTGGTTAACGATCAAGTGACTGCCGCAAACTGGGAATCCGGTGAGGAACTCGGTCAAACCTGGCAGGGGCGGAATGCGTTTAGCTATGGCAGAGGCGACAAGGGACAGGCACGACCCGAGGTGCTGAAGACGCTGCTGCAAAGCTGCGATCGCATTGTGCAGCAAATCGATTCGGTTGAATACGGACTCACCGACATTCAGGAATACTACGCCAACACGGGTGGCTTAAAACGAGCCGCAGAGCAGCAGCGCGGCAAAAAAGTCACCGCCAGCTTTGTCGAAAGCTTTTCCAACGACACGACACCGCGCCAGCTAGAAGACCTGCTGCGACTGGAGTACCGCACGAAGCTGCTGAATCCAAAATGGGCAGACGCCATGACTGCCCAAGGCTCCGGCGGCGCGTATGAGATCTCACAGCGAATGACGGCGCTGATGGGCTGGAGCGGCACGGTTGATTTTCAGGACGCCTGGGTCTACGACCAAGCCGCTGATACTTACGCGCTGGATGCGGAGCGATCGCGCCACCTCCAAGCCGCCAACCCGGAAGCCTTCCGCAACATTGTCGGCAGACTGCTGGAAGCGAACGGTCGCGGCTTCTGGCAACCCGACACCAGCAAATTAGAGCGCCTGCGACAGCTTTATGAACAGACTGATGAGGTGCTGGAAGGGGTCTGATACGAATTCGGAGTTCGGAATTCGGAATTCGCAATACTTGCTGTAGTTGGAATTTGGAGAATCGGTATGGCTCGATCGGCGATCGACGGATCTGCTACGACTCGGCTCTCGCAATCGTGCTCAATTCGACTCTGGTTCAGCCGGAGCGAAAACTGTTATAAAAAGCATGAGAAAATTCTGCCCAGCTAGCGACCTACGCTAAAGTGAGCACGAACGCCCTTAGTTCTTAGCAGTTGTATGGTTCTACGTCCTTCGTCGATTTCGTGTCCTACCGCTCGCGTGGCGATCGTTGGCTCTGGTAACGTGGGCAGCACGCTGGCTCAGCGAATTGCCGAGAAAAACATTGCTGATGTGGTGCTGCTCGACATTCTTGAAGGACGCCCGCAAGGATTAGCCCTGGACCTCATGGAGGCGCGAGGCATTGAGCGGCACGATCGCCAAATCACTGGCACGAACGACTACGCCGACACCGCTAGCTCAGATGTGGTCGTGATTACGGCAGGATTGCCGCGTCAGCCAGGAATGAGCCGCGACGATTTGCTGAAAACCAACGCCGAAATTGTGCGCACTGCCGCACAGCAGGCGATCGTTCACTCTCCAAACGCTAGTCTGATCGTCGTCACCAATCCCCTCGATGTGATGACGTATGTGGCGTGGAAGGCAAGCGAACTGCCGCCGCGTCGGGTTATGGGCATGGCAGGCGTGCTCGACTCCGCCCGCTTTCAGACGTTTATTGCAATGGAGTTGGGCGTTTCGGTAAGCGATATTAACGCGACGGTGTTGGGAAGCCACGGCGACTTGATGGTGCCGCTGCCACGCTACTCGACCGTCAACGGTATTCCGATCACGGATTTAATGGAGTCAGCGACGATCGATCGCCTCGTCGATCGCACGCGCAAGGGGGGTGCAGAAATTGTTGAGCTGATGCAAACGGGCAGTGCCTACTTCGCTCCAGCCTCATCCGCCTGTGTGATGGTGGAATCGATTTTGTTGAATCAGTCGCGGCTGCTGTCTACGGCTGCGTATCTGCAAGGCGAATATGGCTTGACGGATATTTTTATTGGAGTGCCTTCGCGGCTGGGCTGTCAGGGTGTGGAAAGCGTGCTGGAACTGAATCTGACGGAGGATGAG
>NZ_JACJPG010000584.1 GCF_014695955.1 Leptolyngbya sp. FACHB-36
ACGATTGAGGACGTACTGCACAAACAGCATGAAGACAAAGACAGGCAAGACCAGATTACGAATCACCCGTAGCGTCTCTGCTAATGGTTTGGCTTGCCGTTGCAGGCGATAGATCTGCTCTCCTAGCCCAATCACGAGCAGTGGAAAGCCAACGATCAAGGCGATCGCCCAAAGAAACAACTGACTAGAATCCTGGAGCATGAAACTAAGCCTCAGTCCGATTGGGTGATTGAATGCTTCTCAAGCGCCATGCCTTGAGCGGTCCTTTGCCGTTTTCTAGCATTGCCGCCTCCACAGGCTCAAACTCATAGAGGTCATACAAATGGTTATGCACCTCTTCAGACACTAGAATTGCTCCCGGTGGGCAGACGGACTTCAAGGCGCTAGCGACATTGATCGTGTTGCCCCACACGTCATAGATGAATTTGTTTCTGCCCACAATTCCAGCAACCGTATCACCAGAGTTAATGCCAACGCTGACATTTAAGTGAAATCCGCGTTCGTGATTGAACCGACGCACAATTGTCAGCATCTCTAGGGCAAAATCTATCGCGCGCTTGTCGTAATCCAGGTAAGGCACCGACAGCCCACATACTGCCATGTAGCTATCTCCGATCGTTTTGATTTTTTCCATGCCGTAGCGTTCAGCCGCTTCGTCAAATGCGCTGACCAAATCATTTAGAATACCAACCGTTTCATAAGCGGATAGTGAGTCAGAAAGTTTGGAAAAACCTGTCAGATCGGAGAATAGAACGGCGACGTTAGATACGCTTTCAGCAATGTTTTTCTCGCCGCGTTTGAGGCGTTTGGCGATCGCGGCTGGAAAAATACTCAACAGCAGTTGCTCGTTCTCCTGATTCTTTTCCTCAACCAAGCTCGTTTGTGCCCGCAGGCTGCGAACCATCGCATTAAATGAGCGGGCGAGTTCGCCAAATTCGTCGTCCGTATCTAGAGGCGCGATCGCATCCAACTGCCCCGCTTCTACCTTGCGGGCATTCTGAATTAACTGATTAATCGGTTTCACAAACAGATAAGCCAGTCCCATTGCCAACAGTGTTACAAGCAGCATCAGCAGCGTTGCCGAAATCAACAGCTGTCGCTGAAACGACTGAATCGGAGCGTAGGCTTCTGCCAGATCAATTTCTGATAGAATCACCCAATCTAATTCACCGATCTTCAACGGTGCGTAGGAACTCAACACGGGAACATTACGGTAGTCTCGGATAATTTGAGTTCCTTGTTTGCCCGTCAGTGCCTCTTCAACCCCTTGAGTGCGAACTTTTTGCTCCAAAATTGAGGTTTTGTACTGACCAATCCGAGTGATAGTTGGTTCTTTGACTCCCAACGATCGCAGCGTTTCCAGATACTCTTCCGGCGTTTCAACTAAAAACCGAGACACCGATCGCATCAAATAATCCTGCCCCACGAGGTAGGTTTCTCCTGTTTTTCCCAAACCGTCGCTCTCCCAATTGCGGTTCCCCGTCATCACGTTGTTAATCTCATCGACGGGCAACTGCACCGCTAAAACGCCAATGAATTTCGATTGATCAAAAATAGGAGCGGCGATAAAGGTGGCGGGTGCGCCATAGGAAGGGGTATAGCCTTCAAAATCAATCATTCTGGCGTAGTTGGTTTCGTTTGCCCGTCGCACCTGAGCCACCAATCGCGCTAAATTAGTTTCGCTGTAAGGTCCGGTGGTCAAGTTGCTGGTAAAGTCTGTTTCTTTGTAAACGGTATAAACGATCGTGCCCTGAGGATTAATCAGGAACATATCGTAGTAGCCAAATTTCTTGATGATGTTGCGAAAAATTGGATGGTAGCGGGCATGAGTGCGGCTGTACTGACTACCATCGGAAGCCGCATTCAATGCATCTTTTTTGCCGATCGAATTTGGATTTGCCGCAATGTAGTGATACTGAAGATAGTCACTAGCTGGATTATCCGGCAAAAACGAGTTCAGCAGCGGTGAACCCTGCTCTGCTGTGGCTAATTTGGGCAAGAATTCATCCCGGTAATACGCCGTCAGCTTCTGATTAAATACGGTAGATACCTGTACCGTCTCAAGCTGGCGATAGGCTCCGCTAAATTCATTAGTTGCGTCAACAATAGTCGGATCTTCACTCAATGTTTGGATGTGATTGCGAACGGTCTTGAAATAGGATTCGATCTGATAGGCTTTCGACGATCGCAAACTGGTGAGCTGGCTAAAGACGCGATCGGTTAGGTTCGATTGACCACTGCGGTAGCCCAAGTAAGCAGTCACTAAAATGGAGCAACTGCTAACGGTTAGCAGCATCACAATCAGTTTTGACTTAATACTGAGCCGCCCGAGCCATTGCATAAACGGAAACCTTGCTGATTTCTGCCTGAATTATCAGAATCAGTCGGAAGTATTCTAAGGTAAAAATTTTTACCCAACTGTATTAAGTCAGACTGGATAAAAGCGCGATCGATGAATAGCAATTCGGAATTCGGAATACTCGCTGCGCGAGAAGCAAGCTACGAAATTGCAGTAGCTCGGCTCCGCTTACGTTTTAGCGGGTTGATCGGTAGCTGGAGTTTAGAGAACTGGTATAGCTCTGTAGAGGTGGGGTGAGGACAGTACAGGCGAACAAACAGCAAGCTTATTGCTTCAGGCTGGCGCGGGCGTTACGCCGCAGCATCCAGGATTTAATTCGTCGCAGAGTAGACCCAGTGACGCGGCGATCGTACTCCTCCTCCGATAGGTGCGCTAGCTCTGTCAGCGTTGAAGCGACCGTCCAGGAATTGGGCTGGAACTCTGCCACATCAGTTTGCTGAGCAAAGCGCTGATTCCAGGGACACACATCCTGGCAAATGTCGCAGCCCGCTACCCATCCGTTTAAATGCGGCACGATCGCATCGGGTAAAGCGTCAGCGCGATTCTCAATCGTGTGATAGGCAATGCAGCGGTTAGCGTCTACGACGTGCGGCTGGGGAATCGCACCCGTTGGGCAAGCATCCAAGCAGCGCGTACAGGTACCGCAGTGGGCAGTATGCGGGCGATCGGGTGTCAGATCTACGTTTGTCAGCACTTCTCCCAGAAACACCCAGGAGCCGTATTCCCGCGTGATTACGTTGCCATTTTTAGCGAGCCAGCCAATGCCTGCCTGCTGCGCCCATGCTTTGTCCTGCACGGGACCTGTATCGGCGTAGTAGCGCGCCCGAATGTCGTCGCCTTGTGCCTCTAGCCACGTGGACAGGGCTTTCAGCTTTTTGTGCAGCACTTTGTGATAGTCGCGTCCCCAGCCGTAGCGCGAGATTTTGGCGTACTCTGGACCATCGGGACGATCGACATCGGCGTAGTAATTCAGAGCAACACAGACGATCGACTTCACCTCTGGCATCACGTCATGAATGTTTTGGCGTTTGGGATTTTGCATCCACGCCATGTCTGCCTGATAGCCCTTATCTAGCCAGTGCTGTAGCCGCTCGATCGACGCGCGATCGACCTCTTCGACGCGGGCAATACCGACTTTGTGAAAGCCTAACTCCAACGCTTTTTGCTTGATCTGAAGACTCAACTGCATACAACTGTATGAAAATCCTCCTGCGGAAGCAGGTGTTCTTTGACGTTTCGGTTTACGTTTATCTTGACTCATCTCGCGTAGTCTTGTTTTCTACCCTTTCGCGCTATGGATTCTGCTTCGCAAGCTGCTGTCGATTCAGTTGAACAAGATGCGATCGAAGAAACGATCGCCCCAGAGGTGATCGCGATCGACGGCATCACCGAGCCAACGATTTTGAACTACTTCACCCTGCTGAATGCGGGCGATTTTGCCGCCGCAGGATTGCTGTTTGCTCTGGATGGAGCGTTGCATCCGCCGTTTGAGTCACCGATTGTGGGACCAGAGGCGATCGCAACCTACTTTCAGGCAGAAGCACAAGGATTCATCCTGCAACCCCGGCAAGGAACGATCGGATCGCTTGAAGACGGCACTCGCGAAGTTCAGGTTGGCGGTCGAGTTCAGACGCCGTTCTTTTCAGTCAATGTGGCGTGGCGCTTTATTCTGAATGCTGAATCAGAAATCTTGCTGCTTAAGATCAAGCTGCTGGCATCGCCAAAAGAATTGCTGAATCTACGGCAGTAGCGAAGTAAAGTACCTCGTTGACTGATAAAACTTCGGAAGACCTCTCCTCCAACCCCTCTCCGGCGCGGAACAGGGAGTCAGACGACTTTCTCAGTTTCCTCTCCTTGCAGGAGCGAGCTAGCTCGATCGTTAGCAAATTTGATTCGTTCACTATCCACCGTACTTAACAATTAATTAAGGTGGGACGGCGCTCTAATCGATTGCCTTTTCAACACTAGAAACTTCTACCAATTCTTTGTGTTAATGACATGTAATTGGGTAAACAGCGTTAACTCTTCTGTTCAACGGGCAGAATAGAGACGTTAGAACGATGCTACGAGTTAGGGTGCTCAGGTATAAATTAGCTCTGTGCTAGGCTCGATCACTGAAGAGTTCTCCTGACATGTCCACAGACGACTTCTATAAAGCTCTGCCCACGCTGACAAAATTTCTTGACCTAGCCAATCCAGACCACTATGTGGATGCTCCAGACGATTGGTACATATTGATTGCAGACATTGTTAAGTCAACTCAAGCAATTTCTAGAGGTCAGTACAAAGAAGTCAATTTACTGGGAGCTAGTTCCCTCATTGCCGTACTCAATGCGGTTAAACCGCTGGAAATCCCCTTTGTATTTGGGGGAGATGGAATGTCTCTGCTGGTTCCTCCAGCGTATTTATACGTGGCGCGGCAGGCACTATTGGGAGTTCGTCATCTAGCTCAGACAACCTTTGGGATGGAACTACGGATAGGAGCAGTGCCAGTGGCGATCGTGCAAGCAAACTGTTCGCTGAAAGTCGCTAAGTTTAGAGTCACGCCTTCCTATTGTCAGGCTAGTTTCACCGGAGGGGGAATTACGTATGCGACGGATTTGATCAAAGCGGATGCGGCCTACCGACTAGACGTCGATCGCCCCTCCGTTGAGGCAAATCTGACCGGGCTAGAGTGCCGCTGGCAAGACATTCCCAGCCGCTATGGTCAGACCCTAACGTTGATTGTGGCAGCACCGCCTAGCTCTCAGCAGTCCAACGATCATGTATACCGGGACGTACTAGAGAAAATTCAGCACATTTATGGGGACGCAAAGAACTATCATCCCGTGATCACGTCTGCGTTGAAATTGAGCTTTAACCCTATAAAACTGCGTGCAGAAACAAACGCTCGATCGCTCTCAACTCGTTTCTGGAGCCGGATTAAATACCTGATTCAGATTCTGATTGGGAATTTTCTGGGGGCTGTCTTTATGAAACTTCAACTAAAGATAGGAGAGGTCAATTGGGGACGCTACAAAAGCGATGTCTGTGCCGCTTCAGATTACCAAAAGATTGATGACGTTTTGCGCATGGTCATCTCAAGCAAACCTGCCCAAACCGAGCAGCTTACCCAGTATTTAGACCAGCGCTTCCGTGCCGGACAGCTTGCCTATGGCATTCATGTATCCGATCGAGCACTCATGACCTGCCTGATTCTAGACCGTCGTAATCAGCACTTCCATTTAATTGACGGTGCCGATGGAGGCTATGCGCTGGCAGCAAAAGCGCTGAAGTCTCAACTGCATCGTAAAGCTCAGAACTGGAAAGCCTACGCAAAACTAGCGTCCATTGCTCAGCAACACCAGAAGCCATCCCAGAACCTTTAGGGAGTGACGTGTTGCTTGGAGGAGGCGAATCTTGGTGACAAGCGACACAGGTGCGGTATGCTGTCTCGACAAGTAGCGTCCTCTGCAATTGCGATGACTCATTCACCGAACCCAGCCGCAAAACCAGATGCGTTTAGCGCGATCGATCGCATTCATATGCGTCGCTGCCTGGACTTGGCGCGTCAGGCACTAGGGCAAACGGCTCCCAATCCGCTAGTTGGCTGCGTGATTGTGCAGGATGGAGAAGTCGTGGGGGAAGGCTTTCATCCAGCGGCAGGACAGCCCCACGCGGAAGTGTTTGCGCTGAGACAGGCGGGGAAGCGTGCCCGTGGGGGAACCCTCTACGTTAACTTGGAGCCGTGCAACCACCACGGACGGACGCCTCCGTGTTCAGAAGCCGTAATTGCGGCAGGCGTGGCAAAGGTGGTGGTGGGCATGGTGGACCCGGACCCCAGAGTGTCTGGTGGCGGCATTGCTCGGCTGCGATCGGCAGGAATTAACGTGCTCGTAGGCGTGGAAGAAGCCGTCTGCCAACAACTCAACGAAGCCTTTGTGCATCGGGTTGTACACCATCGCCTGTTCGGAATTCTCAAGTACGCGATGACCCTAGACGGCAAAATTGCCGCGACGAGTGGACATAGCGCTTGGGTGACGAGTCCTACTGCCCGCGCTGAAGTTCATCAACTCCGAGTTGCCTGCGATGCCATTATCGTCGGTGGCAACACGGTGCGGCGCGACAATCCACTACTCACCAGTCGGCAAGAAACTACTCCCTTGCGCGTGGTCATGAGCCGATCGCTCGATTTGCCTTCAGAGGCGCAACTGTGGGACACAACGATCGCCCCAACGCTAGTGTTTACTGAAACTGGGACGCAACCTGAGGTACAAGCACAGTTAATTCAGCGCGGGGTCGAAGTGCACGAGGTTCCATCGCTAACGCCTGCGGCAGTGATGACACATTTGTACGATCGCGGTTGTCTCAGTGCGCTGTGGGAGTGTGGCGGCACGCTGGCAGCAGCGGCGATCGCGGATGGTTCTGTTCAGAAAATTCTTGCCTTTATTGCACCCAAACTCATCGGTGGTACTTCGGCTCCGTCTCCTGTGAGCGATTTAGGCTTGACGCGAATGAGCGATGCCCTAGAACTGACCCAGATGGCATGGCGATCGATCGGTCCCGATTTACTAGTCGAGGGCTACCTGCGCCAAGCGAATCGCGAATAGATTGGTTGCCGACTAGACTTGAAGCCGCGTCAGCCGATCGATTTCTAGCGCCGTAACCTGAAACAAGAGTTGGCACAATCGCGTCATCTTCCTGAGAACCCTAAAGGAATTCAGGCTATGAAAAAGCGGCTTATGATTGCGATCGCAGTAGGTGCAGCGGTCTTTAGTAGTACAGCATCGATCGCTCAGGAGCCGCTTCAGCAAAACCGCCAACGGACCCACGACCGACTCACGATCGCTCAGTCCACAACTCGCTTCAAAACGCAGACTGAGAAAGGGTTTTCGTTTCAGTATCCCGCCAACTGGCGGCTAGAGAAAAACTCTTCTGAGCCTCCTTATTTTATTCTCACCAGCTATCGATCGCAGATTAACAACCGAACTGGATTCGCCAGCGCCATTAAAACGGATATTAGCTTACAGCCTGGAAGCATGGAACAGGTGATGTCTGGCGATCGAGGAGAGACCAGTCGCCGCGTGAGAACAGAGCGGCTCACGATCGGGGGACGGCAGGCAGTTCGTCGCTGGATAAAGGAGTCTGGATTCGACTTCCCCGATGTCGTTGTGACTTACATTCGCTATAGCGATCGCCAAACGGCAGTTCTTGCTAGCTACTACACCGCGAGTAATTCCAACGCGGTGCCGCTGATTCGGCAAATCCATCAGTCCTTCAAGGGTCCTCGATAAGCTGGTTTAAAACACGCCGTAGCTGATTTCCGGAGACGGGTTACCGCCCAAGAGAGCGCTTCCGTTCGCTGTCCTCGATTTCCCTCAGCCAGCAAATGATCAGTTGTTTGCGATTCGTGAACACTTAGCCGTCGATCGATGAATTTCTCGGTCAGTGCCCGATCGTGCGGATCGGAATTGCTTAGAATCGTAAAGCATACGGGTCGATTCGTGCGTAGTGGTGGCCGTCGTGAGTGTAAAACCGTTGTTCAAACATCCAGGACGCTGGGTTGCAGGGCTGATTGTTCTGGGATTGGGTCTGGCGGGGCTGGGAATCTATACGGCGCTGCGTCCGCCCACTCGTCCAGAAACCCCGACCGCAGCGCCCAGCCCTACGAAGAGCCCATCAACTGGAGCGATCGCCGCGTTGGGACGTTTAGAGCCTGCGGGGGAGGTAATTCGAGTTGCACCGCCCTCCTCAACTGGGGGAACGTCGCGAGTGCTGCGGCTGCTGATGCAGGAAGGCGGACGCGTGCAGGCGGGACAGGTGATTGCGGTGATGGACGTGTATGAGCGCCTTTACGCCGCCGCGGTGCAAGCCGATGCGCAAGTCCGAGAAGCGCAGACCCGCGTCAATCAAGTTCGGGTAGGCGCGAAGCAGGGCGATATTGAGGCACAGCAAGCGACGGTTGCCCGACTGCAAGCGCAGTTGCAAAACGCCGATCGAGAATACCAGCGCTACCAAGCGCTGTACCGCAGCGGAGCGATTTCTGCCTCAGAACTCGACAACCGGCGACTGACCTTAGAGACAACCGTGCGTGAACTGGAGCAGGCACGCAAACAGTTAAACAGCATTGCTGAAGTGCGCCCGACCGATATTCAGCAGGCAGAAGCGCAACTGCAAGTGGCGATCGCTAATCTCCAGCGCGCCAAAGCCGATTTAGAAACCGCGACGGTGCGATCGCCCATCAACGGACAGGTGATCAAAATTCATACCCGCGAAGGGGAACAGGTGATCGGGCAGTTTGGCGGCGGCAGTTCCCAGTCCGACAGCTGCAACTGCATTGCGGAGTTAGGCAAAACCGATCAAATGTTTGCGGTGGCGGAAGTGTACGAAACCGACGTGGCTCGAATTCGCAAGGGACAACAAGCAACGATTACCAGTTCCGCCTTTCCGGGTTCGATTTCCGGCACGGTCGAGCAGATTGGGCTGCAAATTCGCAAGAATGATGTCCTGAACACCGATCCCGCTGCGGATACGGATGCCAGAGTCATTGAAGTGAAAATTCGCTTAGCGGACAGTCGCCGTGTGGCAGGCTTAACGAACTTGCAGGTGCGGGTGGAGATTGCACCATGATCTTCGCGATTCCGCTTGCGTGGTTGCAGCTGAAGCGAGAGCGCATGAGGCTAGTGATCGCTCTTGCAGGAATTGGCTTTGCGGTGATTTTGATGTTTATCCAACTGGGATTCCGCGATGCCTTATTCGACAGCGCGGTGCGCATGCATCAGAATTTGCAGGGCGATGTGTTTCTGGTCAGTCCGCAGTCTACGGCGCTAATTGCGATGCGGAGCTTCTCCGAACGCCGTCTTTATCAGGCGTTGGGCGTTGAAGGAGTCGAGTCAATTAGCCCAATTTATCTCGATTTTGGACTGTGGAAGAATCCAGATAATCGCGGGACTCGCGGCATTTTGGTAATCGGGTTTAACCCAGAAGATTCAGTGTTTGACCTGTCCGGCGTGATGCAGAATCTTGACAAGATTCGCTTGCCGGACGTGGTGCTGTTCGATGCAGCGTCGCGGGCAGAATTTGGGTCCGTTTCCGATCGGGTCAATCGTGGCGAAACGGTCAGGACGGAGATTGCTGGACGCCGAGTCACGGTCGGTGGCTTGTTTAATATGGGCGCTTCCTTTGGCGCAGATGGCAATCTGATTACTAGCGATCTTAACTTTTTGCGCATTTTCGATCGCCGACGCAAAGGACTGATTGATGTTGGACTAATCACGCTAAAACCAGGAGCCGATCTGCAAACTGTGTTAACCACGCTGCGAACCAACCTGCAAGACGTGACCAATGACGTTCGCGTCTTCTCGAAGCAGGAGTTCATTGAATACGAGCAGAACTACTGGCGCAGCAGCACGGCGATCGGCTTTATCTTCACGCTGGGGACGGCGATCGGCTTTGTCGTTGGCACGGTGATCGTCTACCAAATTCTCTACACCGATGTCACGGATCATCTAGCAGAATATGCCACGCTAAAAGCAATGGGCTACCGCAGTTGGTACCTGCTCTCGGTGGTCTTTCAGGAAGCCATGATTCTATCCGTCTTGGGCTATATTCCTGGCTTTATTCTCTGCGTTGGGCTGTACAACCTGACGCGCAATGCCACCTCGCTACCCATTGCCATGACGCTCGATCGCGCCATTACCGTCTTCTGCTTAGCCGTCGTGATGTGCGTTATTTCCGGCGCGATCGCCGTTCGCAAAGTCCAGGATGCCGATCCAGCCGATATTTTTTAAGCATTAGTTAGCTTGTTCTACTCCAACACTCTCTACGTCGAGAACTACGAACCGACCACTGGCTACTAACCACCATGCCCCAACAACCTGTCATCGCTATTAGCCACGTCAACCACTACTTCGGCAGCGGACGGTTGCGAAAGCAAGTGCTGTTTGATATTTCGGCAGAGATTCAACCGGGCGAGATTCTGATCATGACAGGACCGTCTGGCTCCGGCAAGACAACGCTGCTGACGCTGATTGGCGCGCTGCGATCGACTCAGGAAGGCAGCATGCGGGTGCTAGGGGAAGAACTGCGAGACGCGCCTAAGAACAAGCTGGTGCAGGTGCGGCGGAGCATCGGCTATATTTTTCAGGCGCACAATTTGCTGAACTCCCTCACGGCGCGGCAGAACGTCCAAATGTCGATCGAGCTACACGACCATCTGTCGGAGCGCGATCGCCGCCAGCAAGCAGAAGCGATGCTGGCAGCCGTAGGATTGAGCGACTGGATCAATTACTACCCGCAGGAGCTATCCGGTGGACAGAAACAGCGCGTTGCGATCGCTCGCGCCCTCGTTGGTCAACCGAAAATCGTGCTGGCAGACGAACCCACTGCTGCGCTGGACAAAAAATCGGGTCGCGATGTTGTGGACATTATGCAACGGCTAGCGAAGCAGCAAGGGTCCGCAATTTTGCTGGTAACGCACGACAATCGCATTTTGGACGTTGCCGATCGCCTGATTCACATGGAGGATGGGCGGTTGTCTTCGCTGACGGCAACCCCCGTTTGAGGTCCGCTGCACTCGCTTAAGCGCTAGCGTCTCCGCAGCACCAGAATTCGCTCTAGCTGAATGGCTTGTGGACGTTTGGACGATCGCCGCTCCGACGTTAGCGGCTGATCATAAACTGTCTCAACGCTAAACGGAGATCCGGTCAGGCTGGTGGCAAATTCTGCCAACTGTTCCGCCGCTCCCTGCGTTTTACCGTTCCGCGCGACGTCTTGCACCACTAGGACACAGTAGCCATTGGGTTTCAGCACCCGTGCCATTTCCTGTAGGCAAACGGGCATCTGAGCTAAGTAGCGCGATCGGCTAGAGATTAATGCCGCATCCAAGTTCTTCCAGTCCGAGTAGCCCAAAAACCACAGCCGCAACCGATGAGCACGAATGTAGTCAAAGGCATTTTGATGCGGCGGACTCGAAATAATTGCATCAACGCTGGCATCGGCGATCGGCAATTCTGCACAATTGCCCTGCCAAACGCGGTATCGTCGCTGCTCCCAGGTTCCGGGCAGCCTGTGACGTCGATAGGCGCGACGCAGCTTGGCAAGCAGGCGCGATCGCCCATCGCGATACGTGTACAGATGAGGATAGCGATCGGGCGAGTAGGTGACGCACCGCAAATAGGGTGCGTTTGGGTTCGTCGGGTAAGAGAGGTATCCGGGCAGCACGTGATGCAGAATTCCCAGCAGACACGCCAGCAAAAAGTAGTTAGGCGACTGCTGCAACAGAGTAAAGGCGGCAAGGGTTTCTTGCAGCGTGTCTGGGTGGAAAAGCTCGCTCACCCATGCAGGCACGGTTTCCAAGTCGATCATAGACGCCTGTTGTTCGACTGCATCCAAAAGCTGGGCAGCTTGCTGGAGAGCCACTCGCTCACTGCGGGGAGCCTCCAGCTTGCCCCGCGTAATGGCGTAGGCGTAGGGGTTCAACTCGGTTGCCCAGGCGCAGCGGTCTGCACAGGCAGCGGTGAAGGGCACGGCTCCAGACCCCGCAAACGGGTCTAGCACGGTGTCACCTGGGTTGGAGTAGAGGTCGATTAGCGCCTGCACCGTGGTCGATCGTAGCTTGCTGGCATAGGGCGCTAACGACTGTAGCGTGCTGTTTTGCCGATCAAATGAGTTGCACCACAGGCGGGTGTCTAACTGCGTTGCGGTGTCCGCGTTATCGAATAAGCAGAGTTGTCGCCCGTCTCTCACCGTGGTCAGCCTGGTCTGCGATCGCTGTCTCTAGTCTCGCAGGTGCACCTGGCGTCGCTTCGTTACAAATTGCAAAATTTGGTGTTGCTGAATGTAAGCAACTGTTACTCAACCCGCGCAACTCGCTCAATCAACGGAGAGGGAGGGATTCGAACCCTCGGTCCTTTTGGGACGCTCGATTTCAAGTCGAGTGCATTCGACCACTCTGCCACCTCTCCCTGGGGTTGATCTTATCCCATTTTGGAGTTTGAGCTATCGACTTTGTCCTGTAACGTCAGCTTCTCCAGTTTTCCCGAACCCTACACGATCGCCCGCCCACGGTGCCAGCGGTGCAGATGCTGCACAAGAAACCGGAGGCGCGAATAGTTCAGCAGCACTCCGATCGGCACGCCAACACTGAGCAGGCAGGAGACCAAGCTGACAAGCTGCATTCCGCTTCCGGGTCCAACGATCGCGCCTGCTGATAGGCAAAATGTGAGGCTAACCAAGGCGAATCGGGAAGCGTTGGGCGCGAGCACGGCGATCGACAGCAGCACCGTCGGATACCACGGCATCAGCCAGGGTGTCGCAAACAAAAACAGCACCAGCGTGATCCAGCCCATGTCCATCACGAGGTCATTCTCGGCGTACTGGCGCTTGAAGAATAGGCGAAGATAAATGCAACCAGCGTAGAGAATGAATCCGTAGAACGAGAGGCGTGCCGCCATCGCGACGATCGTCTCGCGGGTTGCGGACGACACGGGCGTCAACGATCGCAGGGATACATAGAGAACATGATGCAGAGATCGTGCGGTCGTTTGAGCCGTGGCAGGATTCAGCAGACTTTTCCACGCGTCTAGCGTGGGCAACACGGTAACACTCAGACCAGCGATAACAAGGAGCGTGATGCCCGCTGCGATCGTCAGGGCTTTCCAGCGGCGATGCTTAATTAGAAATCCGACGACCAGCGGCAACCAAATTAGCGGCAGCGTTTTAGTTAAAACCCCTGCCACCCCTGCAAGAATTGCTCCAACATAGCGGCGATGTTGAAGACAGCCAATTAAGCCAATTAGCGTGGTACAAAGAAAGACATCAACATGAGCATTGGCAACATACTCATTCAGTAAAATTGGATTAATTAGATACGCCATTGTCAGCTTGAAGCGATGCTGGGAATGCTTCAGCAAATACC
>NZ_JACJPG010000585.1 GCF_014695955.1 Leptolyngbya sp. FACHB-36
ATTCAAAATTTCTAGCCCCTTGCTTCTACTCCCCTCCGCTCTAGCATCTGCACGATCGCGCTGACTAACTCAGCCTCCTGCACGGGTTTAGCAAGGTAAACGTGAAATCCGGCGGCGAGTGCCTGATCGCGATCGTGCTCCCGCGAGTTAGCCGTCAAAGCAATGGCAGGAATGTCTGCACCGGATTCGAGCGATCGCAGTTGCTGAATCAGCGAGTAGCCATCCTGTTCTGGCATACTGATGTCGCTGATCACCAGATCCGGCCTGACGCTCTCAAATACGGCAAGCGCTTCACTAGCGGAGCTAACTACCACCGCGATCGCACCGTACTGCCGCAGCAAAAACGCTAGAAAATCACGCGTGTCAGGTTCGTCATCGACAATGAGAATTTTTCGGCTCGTCAACAGTGCAGGATGCTCACGGAGTGTCTCCGTAGTTGATGGCGTGAGGAGCGAGGACGTAAGGGCGTGCGAAGACGGCAGGACGATTTCTTCGGTCGCCCGAGTTCTATCTCCGTTTACCAGCGGCAGCCTGATTGTAAACGTGGCTCCTTGGTCGTCGCCTGGGCTGTCTGCCTGCACCCTTCCGCCCTGAAGTTCTACAAGATGTCGAACGATCGCCAGTCCCAACCCCAAACCGCTGTGCGCTCGCGTGGTCGTGCTGTCTGCCTGCCGAAACCGATCGAACACGTACGGCAGAAATTCCGGACTGATACCTTTTCCGGTGTCAGTTACAGTAACCTGAGCGCAGCGAGAATCTGAAGATTGAAGTTTGAAGGATGAATAGTCATCCGGATGTCCACCTTGCACATGCGACAGCCTTACCTGGACTTGTCCTCCGTCTGACGTAAACTTAATTGCATTTGAGAGCAAATTCCAAACCACCTGCTGCAACCGAACTGGATCGCCGTAAACCATCCACTGCTGGTGATCGATCTCTGTTTCTGAGCCGTCAACCTCAAACTTTAAATTAATTGCTTTGGCGTCTGCGGTTGGACGCATGGAGGTAATGGCCGCTTCAACAACCGACGCTAGGCTAATGGGGCAGAGATTAAGTCGCAGCTTGCCTCGAATAATTTGTGACACATCTAAAATGTCTTCAATCAGTTGCGCCTGAGTTGCGGCGTTGCGCTCGATCGTCTCTAGAGCGCGGGCAGTCGTTGCTTCGTCAAATTTTTTGCTGCGCAACAGTCGAGACCAGCCCAGCATCGAGTTCAGCGGTGTGCGAAGCTCATGCGACAGGACCGCCAAAAATTCATCCTTCATCCGGTTAGCAGCTTCGGCTTCACGACGGGCAGCTTGCTCTTGAATAATTTGGCTCTGAGCGGCTTCTGCTAGTTTCCGCTCTGTAATGTCCTCGCACGTGCCAACGTGCCCTAGCGGGGTTCCTTGCTCCGAGAACATCGGCGCTGCATACATCTGCACCCAATACGTGTTTTCATTCCCGGTATGGGTGCGAAATTCTGCCGAAAACCCGTTGTTTCCCTGAAGATACGCGGTCCAGTCAGCCAGGATGCGTGACTGATCCTCCGAGTGAATGGTCCGTTCCCACTGACTGCTCAGCGGCTCGCCCGGTTGCAGTCCCCATTTTTCTTGGCAGCGCGGATTGCTGTAGATGCAGAACCCTTGGCTGTCGGTAACAAA
>NZ_JACJPG010000586.1 GCF_014695955.1 Leptolyngbya sp. FACHB-36
GGCTGGATCGGGCTGAAAGCCCTCGAAGTGAATGCGATCGCTCACCTGCGTTTGCTGCGCTTGCTGCTCAAACTGCGCTCGATCGGGTCCGTTGCCAATTAGATAGAGCTGAGCATCTGGAAATTGAGGCGCAATTTGGGCAAAGGCAGCAATCAGATCCGCAATGCCTTTGCGCTGGTACATGCCTGCTACGGTTGCGATCGCGGGACGCGACAACACCGCAGGACTGCCTTCGGCAGGCTGGCGCGGACTGCCCAACGTGCCATTGCGAATCACGCGCAGTTTACTGGATGAAATTCCGCGGCGCTGCATCGAGTCCGCCACCGCCTGACTGACCGCGATCGCGCGATCGGCAAGCCCCATTAGAATGGCACTGCGCTGAAATTCGTTATGAATGGTTGAGACAAGCGCGTAAGCTGTCCCGGCTCGCAGCGCCCATGCCAGCATTACTCCCGTCATCATGTGCGCATGAACAATGTCTGGCTGCACTGTTTGAATCAGATGCCGGTAGCTGTGAGCCGCCCGGATCAGCGCGATCGGCTGTCGTCGCTGCTCCAGCAAAACGTGCTGTGCGCCGTACTGTGCTAGCAGCGCCTCGTACTCACCACCCGCTGAGGCAACCCACACCTCGCAGCCCGATTTTGCCTGAAGGCAGGCAAGGTCGATCGCCACGTTGACAATGCCGTTGCCAATCTCTTGAACATGGTTCAGTAGGTGAAGGATTCGCACAGGAATAGTTGCTGACGGATTTCAGGGCTATTGTATTTGGCATTGCACGCCAGCGCATCCGCGCCAAATCCTTCTCTGTATCCGTGCTTCAATCAACGTAACTCGGCAAAATAGAAGCTGAAGTCATCGCGGTAAAGTACGACGTGAACGGAGACGAGTTCGTTGAACAGATTCAGGATGTGCAGAAACAAGTCGCCGAACTGCAACAGAATGCCGAGCAATTGCCACTGCCCCAGAAAAGCCGATTGACGGACTCTTTAGAGCGATTGACAGCGGCATTGAGAGATTTGCAGGTTGCAGAAGAAGCCATTCGGCTGCTGCTGTCGGCGGTGCAGCAGTCAAAGGATTCCATTATCATCACCACGGCGCATCTGAATCCACCGGGACCTGAAATCGTTTACGTTAATCCAGCTTTCACTGAGATGACAGGCTACACCGCCGACGAGGTGTTGGGCAAAACGCCGCGCCTGCTGCAAGGTCCCGATACCGATCGATCGCTGCTCGACGATTTGCGGCAGCATTTGATTGATGGCGAGCCGTTTCACGGTGAGGCGATTAACTACCACAAAGACGGCACGAAGTTTTACGTTGAGTGGAACATTACGCCCATTCGCAACATTGAGGGAGCAGTCACCCACTTCGTCGCCATTCAGCGGAACATCACCGAGCGCAAACGCTTAGAAGACGAACGAGAGCACCTGCTCAATCAAGAGCAAGCCGCTCGCACAGAAGCCGAAGCTGCCAATCGAACCAAAGATGAATTTTTGGCAACGCTCTCCCACGAGTTAAGGACGCCCCTAACGCCGATCTTGGGCTGGTCTAAGATACTGCAAACCAAGAAGCTGCCTGAGACAAAGCTGCGAGAGGCGTTGGAAACGATCGAGCAACACGCCAAACGACAGGCACAGCTTGTGGATGACCTGCTCGATCTCTCTCGCATTGTTCAGGGAAAGCTGACGCTGGATCTCACTGCCGTCGCGCTGATTAAGGCGATCGCCGCTGCCCTCGAAACCGTGTGGCTCTCGGCAGAAGCCCGATCAATTCAGCTTCATACCCAGCTTGACGCTACAGTTCCACCGATTATGGGCGATGGGGGCAGGCTGCAACAGGTGTTTTGGAATCTGCTCTCGAACGCGATCAAATTCACGCCGGACGGTGGGCAAATTACGGTGACGCTAGAGCGCGTGGGTCGCTCTGCCCAAGTAACTATCCGCGATACGGGACATGGAATCAGCCCGGATTTTCTGCCGTTTGTGTTTGATCGATTTCGACAGGCAGATAGCTCAATTACGCGCGGCTTTGGCGGCTTAGGGTTGGGACTGTCGCTCTCGCGGCAACTCGTCGAAGCACATGGCGGAATGATTCGCGCTGACAGCGCGGGCATTGGCAAGGGATCAACGTTCACGGTGCAGTTTCCTCTATCCGACACCGCCCTAACGTCTGCTCCAGAGCAAGGTGCTTCCCTGTCGAGCATTGAAGACGTTCGAGTGCTGCTAGTTGAGGATGATAGGTCTACCTTACAGTTCACGACTTACGTGCTGGAACAGGCAGGCGCGATCGTCACGGCGGTTACGTCCGCTAAAGCCGCCCTGAAAGCGTTGGCGAATGACCCGTTTGATATCTTGGTCAGCGATATTGGACTGCACGAGATAGACGGCTACAAGCTGCTGCACCAGCTGCGATCGCGTTCTAAATCCCTCAATCAAACCATTCCCGCAATCGCGCTGACTGCGTATGCCACCCAAAGCGATCGCCAGCAAGCCCTTGCAGCAGGCTATCAGCAGCACCTAGCCAAACCCTTCGAGCCAGATGCACTCGTTGCTGCGATCGCTGCCACTTTGGAGCGGCAAGCGTAGTGCAGGTCTATCTGGTGGGGCACGAGGGCGACTCAGAATTCAGTACGATTTGCAGCAGTCGTTTCAGCAGAGTTCACAGCAAGCTGTTCAGCATCGGCGTGACGATGTACTCGTCGGAGTCGCCAACTTCTGGGCTACCGCGTTTCATGTTGCTCCAGCGGTGATGAAGCCACTAGTGCGACGCATGTTTGGCATGAGCGATCGCTAATGGAGTTTCTTGAGTACCGCTAACCGCTAACCATTAACAGCCAACGGTCAGCCTCGCCGCTCTACTGATTTTGAGCAGCAATTGCATCTAACAGAGCCTCATCGGAGCAGTCCGTTTCCCAATTTCCGGGCAGCTTGACCCGCACCGATTGTGCGCCTCCGCTGGGTGTACACACCACCCAATAAGCATCCTCTTCGCCCTTGACGTGAGCCGCCTCATCGGAAATGCCGCTGAGTGCTTGAACGCAGGTCCAAGTGATTCCGTCGCTGTCCGTGACTTCCCGTTCCATATTTTTTCTGTTTCTGAGTCGGCAATTGTGATCGACTGGATTGGCTTTCTCACTCGCCGCTAAAAGGTACAGCTCGATCGCTCAATGCAGTTAGTGTTGCTGGAGAACGCACGAGTGGCTATCTCTCTACAGGAAGGGTGCCGCTGCACTTCCATGTCATTAGCACTCAGTATTTGGATAGATGCAGAATTAGAGCAGATTGCGTAAGTTCTTGAGTGTTAAACTGTGGCACGTCCTTCGTAGGTGCTATGAGTCAACCACCCCGAATCCTTTTTGCTGCATGCGTCCTGTCACTGCTCTTAAAGGTTAGACCTCGCGCGAGTTATTTGTAGCGAATCTCTCCATCTCATTCCCGCACTCCCTACATTGCCTGAATTAGCTATGACGCTATCGAACCCCGATCCGGCTACTATCACTGCGTTTGAGGAGTGGATGAAAGCGCAAATCGCCCAACTGAGCGTTGAGACGCTGAAGTCTGAAGCAATTACCTGTACAGCCTGCGGTGAGGTTTCAGGAACGTACATTATTGACTACAAGGGCGATCGCTTTCGCTTTCCGACCGATCGCGCCTATGCGTTCTTAAAATTCATTCACGAGAGCCATCATGCCTGACAATTGGTATTGACTGATTCAGACTCAATGCCGCCGTCAATCACGAGGATGGTTTTTAGGCTGATCAATTAACGACATCCAGTCCTTGCAGGAAAGCTATGAGTGAGAACCCATACCACGACCAACGATCGCTGGAAGAAACGGCGCAAACTCTGGGAAAACAAGCGATGGAGGCAGGTTTGATTCCCAGCTTTGTCGTCCATTTCTTTCCAGACAGTTGGGTTTTCTACATTCCTAATGAGCAGTCGGAACCACTGACGCCCGAAGAGGCTTATTTACACTTGCAGAAACTGCTTCAGCAGTAGATCCAGGGCAACCGCATCTAAAACATCTAGTTCGCTACGTGGGTGTTCAGCGGCTGCAAGAAACGGTTGCATCTAAGCCAGTGGTTTTCGGCAGTCCACTCCAACCGAGTTGTTAAACCCACTCAGCCAACTTCATCTACTCAATGCTTCAATTGTGACATTGCCGCCTTCCACTGCTTGAATCCGCAAATCGTAGCCGTAGAGTAAACTCATGCCGATCAGAGGATCGGTTTCAGCTTCATTGACAGGAATGGTTCGATATCCGCCATCCCAGATAATCGTCGCTGCATACACTTCAAAGGTAGTTTCACTACCATC
>NZ_JACJPG010000587.1 GCF_014695955.1 Leptolyngbya sp. FACHB-36
AGGCCAATAAACCGCGTGAAAGCGCAGAATGTCCTTGCCAATTAAATGCAAGTTAAAGGGATACCACTTTGCCAGCGCGTTTTCTAACGTCGGCTCATCATCGGGCTCTAACAGTGCCGTTACGTAGCCTAACAGTGCATCAACCCACACATAAATTGTATGCTTCGGGTCGGCTGGAATCGGAATGCCCCAGTCTAGACTAATGCGGGACATTGAGAAATCTTGCAGCCCTTGGCTAACGAAGCTGAGCACTTCGTTGCGGCGGTAGTCGGGTTGAATGAACCCAGGGCGATCGGCGTATAGCGCCTCAAGCTGACTCTGGTACTTGGACAGACGAAAAAAATAGTTTTTTTCGTCGCGCCATTCAACCTGACGGTTGGTGTGGATCGAGCAGCGGTGTCCCTCAAGCAAGTCGCGCTCTTCTTTAAATTCCTCGCAGGCGACGCAGTACCACCCCTGCTGCTGTCCCAGGTAAATATCACCGCTGTCCCAGAGGCGCTGAACAAACTCACTCACGATCGCGGTGTGACGCGGATCAGTAGTGCGAATGAAGCGATCGTAGCGAATCCCTAACTGCTGCCACAGCGTAACAAACTCCGGCACAATGAGGTCGCAGTGCTCTTGTGGGCTGTGTCCGGCTTCTTGAGCCGTACGCTCAATTTTTTGCCCGTGCTCGTCAGTGCCTGTAACCAAAAGGGTCAGTGTTCCCTGAAGCCGTTGATACCGAGCCATGACGTCAGCAGCGATCGTCGTATAAGCGCTACCGATATGCGGTAGCGCGTTTGCATAATATAGCGGGGTGGTGAGAGAAAATCGGTTGCTTACCGTCTTAGGATCCATGAATCGTATGAAATAAAATCCCCAAAAAGTGAGGGTTCACGCGGGGTTTCAGCTTCTAATTTAAATAATGGGCATAGCCATGTGAAAGTGTTAGTAGTTTGCGCTTGTCTGCTTTCTTGTGAACTATAAGAATCCAGCCTTCTAACAAGACGTATAACTACCACTTAATTCTAGCTACAAAGTCGATTAAAAAATCCAAGAGAATTCTAAAGACCTTGAACTCTTCTCTTTATCGTTGCCGAGTGCTAGTGGTTTTGAGTTGAATTTGGTCAGTACATAAGCAATACGATCGCCTTTCTGCCCTATGGTATTGGTTGGATGCGTGAAGGAATGTTAACACACTAATAGTCCTTTCCATCTGCTGCTTTCTACCCGTTGCCCGTTTTCATGCCTTCAGACAGTCCTCTCCAGATCTCCCAACTAATGCTATTTGGTTTGGGAACCCGAATGTACACCTATTATGGCGATCGCGTTCCTGCAACGGGGTCCCTGCTAGTTGTTAGTAATCACCGCAGTTTTATGGATGCGCCCCTGCTTATGGCAGCAACTCAGCGCTCAATTCGCTTTGCTTGCCATCATTACATGGGTCAAGTTCCCGTCATGCGCGAAGTTGTTGACCAATTGGGGTGTTTTCCGCTAGATGCGTCAGATCAACGGCAGCAAAGCTTTTTCCGGAAAACAATCCAGCTATTGCAGACCCAGCAGGCGGTTGGGGTGTTTCCTGAAGGGGCTGAACCAATGGTTAAACAGACGCTGCCTCATCAGATGGGAGAATTCCAGCGCGGATTCGCTCATCTAGCGCTGCGGGTACCCGTACGCGACCTAGCAATTTTACCCGTGGCGATCGCCGCGACCGAAGAAGCCGTCAACTCAGCAGTTCCACTGCGACTGCTTAGCTTTTTCGATCCCTCTGAACCGCTATTTGCTCAAAGGGGTTGGCACCCTATGGTGATTTATCGGCGAGTCAATCTGCTCGTCGGTCGCCCTATCTGGATTAGTCCATCTCAGCGGCAAGCGTATCAGGGCAAGCGAGCAAAAGCGTTAGTTACAGAGCTAACTCAACAGTGTCACGATGACGTTTGCTCACTGCTGCGTCAAGGCTGCTACTGAAATGCGCGCGCTGATAATTATTGACTACTGCTCACGTTCCCATGCCAGACATTCAAAGTAAACCTTGTTTTCTCACACCTCGGCGATTGCAGCCGGACTACCCTCTATTTGTCTTCCTGCCAGCAATGGACGGGACTGGACAGCTTCTAAGGGCTCAGACAGAAGGGCTAGAAGCCGGATTTGATGTTCGCTGTTTAGCGATCCCACCAGATGACCTGACCAGCTGGGATGGACTGGTTGAGGCAGTGGTAGAGAGCATTCGGGCAGAACTGAACCCGGAGTCGCGGCGATCGATCTACCTGTGCGGTGAGTCATTTGGCGGCTGTCTGGCAATGAAAGTTGCCCTCTATGCGCCTGAGTTATTTGATCGGATCATCCTGGTCAACCCAGCGTCGTCGTTCCGATCGCGTCCGTGGATTCTCTGGGGATCGCAACTGTCACGTTACCTACCGGAGTCGATGTATCAGCTTTCGGCACTGGCGCTTATGCCGATTCTGGCGAATTTGGGGCTGATTGCACCAGAGGACCGTGAGGCGCTGTTTACTGCTGTTAAATCGGTACCACAGAGAACTTCAGTCTGGCGACTGTCGCTCCTGAGCGAGTTTAAGATTCCTGATGAACAATTTCAACGGTTAACTCAGCCAGTGCTGCTGCTGGTAAGTAGCAGCGATCGCCTGCTGCCCTCACTTGCAGAAGCTGAGCGACTGGCAGCACTCTTACCTAACGTTAGGCGCGTTATTTTACCTCACAGTGGTCATGCGTGCTTGCTAGAAGCCAATGTCAACCTCTACGAGATCCTAAAAACCCACGACTTTCTGCCACAGCAGTCTAGTGATCGTAGTCAGTCACCTACCCATCAGGCGTCCTAATGAACGGCGCTGCTTAAGCCAAGCTTAGGGACGAGCGTGGGACCCAAGTGACTGAATCACGCTGTCGAGGTAGGGGTGGATCAATTGAGCATTGGCGGCGGGTAGTGCTTTAGTAATGGCGTCTTTGAGCGATCGATACACAATCACGCAGTTCTCGGTGCGACCATGCGCTAGCAGAACTGTATCTAACCAAAACAGCAGTTGCTCTCTGAAAAAGGTTTCGTCATCCCGCAAAACTGCCAGCGCGATGTAGCGCAGCACCTCGGTTAGGTCGTACTTGCAGCGGGGTCCATGCTGCTGCACCAACTCGGGCTGAACCTGCATCAGCTTGCGAAGAGCAGCGACCACGAGTTTGTCGCCGTGCTCCCGTAGCTGCTCGTAGGTTTGCAGGCGCGTTGCATAAGTTTGAACATAGCGATCGACCACCTCTAGCTCCTGAATGTTCAGGTAGCGTCCGTCGGCTTGCAGCAAAATGCGTTCCAAAGTGTGATTCAAGGCGTGCATGGGAATTCGCGTGTGATAACTCCGATTTCAGACTGCCGTAAGTTGCTCCTGATCTAACGCCCTGTATTAATTTGCAACAAACGACAGAACCTCGAATCGGAAACCCGAATCTGCTGCGTCTCCACGATCGAGCGGCAAGGCGCTAGTCTGAAATGAACGGGTCAATTCGAGCGATCGGAGTAGAAACCATGAATTGGATCTGGAGTAAGGTCGGAAAGGTGTTTGGTAGTCTATTTTTGGTGGGCGGGGGAACTGTGTCTACAGGCTTGCTGCTGGGGATTGAGGCGAGTCATGCGGCGGGTGGTGTGCTGGTGCTGTTGTCGATGCTGCTGGTATTTTTGGGCTTAGCTCCTACGTCAATGGGTGCTTGGCTGCTGTATACGAGCATTAAGGCAGACCGACAGGTGATGCGCGATCGATTTTTTCAGCTGCTTCAAACTCAGCGAGGACGGCTATCCGTACTAGACTTTGCAGCGGCAACCCGGCTGGAACCTGCGATCGCTCGGCATCACTTAGACGCTTGGGCAAAAGAGTTTTCAGCAAACTTCGAGGTGACTGAAGACGGCGATATTTATTATGTGTTTGCCGCACCACGATCGTCGTCAGCGGCTGCCGCTGCACTGTTGCCGTAGCACTACCTCTAACTTAGAGCGCCAAGCTGGAAGGAGTTCCCAGTTTCTTGAAGAAGCTGGGAGTTTTGGTCATCTACCTTAGCTCTGCGTATCCTCCGTGTTAGTACTTACCTCCTGACTCAACCTAGACTGAACTTAAGATTGGCTGAGATTTATTACGGAAATTCGTCCATCTTAAAAGAGGAACTAACCATGTTCGTCATTGTTTCTACTAGGTCAGCAGTATGAAACCTGAAGATCTCAGAGGCTTGCGTGAGTGCTGTGAGAATGAGGCAGCCTATGAGCGAATGAAGAAGATCCTCTTAAGGTCCGAGGCAGAGCGCCGACAGACGGAACTTCATACGCTTTCACTCCTGGGTGATCAGATTCGGCATGCGATCGTTGCGGCTGACCAGGGAAAATACTTGGGTGTGCTGGAAAACCTGGTGATAGAGCGCACAACAGAATTGCTGACGATGAATCAACGGCTAGAGCAGGAGGTGAGCGATCGTCAGTGGGCAGAACGCGCGCTTCAGGAAAGCGAACAGCGCTTTCGCTCTTTGATTGAGAACGCCACTGATATCATTGTGATTCTGGATCAAAACGGCGTATTTCGCTATTGCAGTCCATCGGCGGAGCGCGTGTTGGGCTACACCTTGTCGCATGTCTTTGGGCGCAGCGCCGCAGAGTTTGTGCATCCAGATGATGTCGGTATCATCTTTCACGTTCTGAAGGAGGCAATTGCCAATCCACGCTCCAGTCAGGCTGTGATCGAGTATCGTGTACGGCATCACAGCGGCTCGTGGTGCAGCTTTGAGGCTGTTGCGACAAGTCTGATCGATGATCCAGCCATTCGCGGCGTGGTGATTAACTGCCATGACATCACCGAGCGCAACCGCGCCGAGGAAGCGCTGCGAGACGCCAATCGCCAGATTGCCAATATTTTAGAGAGCATTACTGATGCGTTTGTCTCGCTGGATTCGGACTGGCGGTTTACCTATCTCAACTCCCAAGCCGCGCAGCTTTTTCAACGATCGCCTGAACGCTTACTCGGACATCGGCTGTGGGACGTCTTTCCTGAAATCGCTGGCTCGACGCTGGATCTGGAAGCGCACCGAGCGATAGACTACCAGCTTCCCGTCACCTTTGAGGAATTTTATCCGTCGCTCAGCACTTGGTTTGAGGTGCGAGTCTTTCCCTCGGTCAGCGGAATTTCAATTTTTTTCTTAGATGTCAGCGATCGCAAGCTTGCTCAAGCCGAACTGCTAGAGATGAGTACAGCGTTGGGAAATGCGGTCGAGGGCATTGCTCGCCTTGATGTGAATGGTCGCTATGTAGCGCTGAATCGCGCTTATGCAGCATCACTGGAGTACCAGCAAGAAGAGATGATCGGGATGACCTGGGACAGAACCGTTCATCCTGATGACTTAGAGATTGCGATGGCTACCTACCAAACCATGCTGGCAGAGGGAAAAGCCGAGGCAGAGGTGCGGGGCCTGCGCAAGGACGGCTCTGTCTTCTACAAATTGATCGTTCTGGTAGCGGCGTATGACTGGCACGATCGCTGGGTGGGACACCACTGCTTTACGAAAGACATTACAGAGCGCAAACAGATCGAAGAAGCCCAGCGCCAGCAGGCAGAGCGGGAGCGGTTAATGGGCGCGATCGCCCAGCGGATTCGCAACTCGCTAAATTTAGGGGATATTCTTAACACCACCGTGTGCGAGGTGCGGCAGTTGTTGAAGGCAGATCGGGTGGTGCTGTGCCGCGTAGAGCCAAACGGGGATGGCGTCATTACCGCTGAGGCAACGATGCCACCGTGGTCCTCAATGCTGGGCGATCGCGTTCAAGATGATTGGTTCAAGCAGTCTCAGGTTGGCTACCGCTTGGGATTTAATCGTGTCATTGATGACGTACAGCAGCTTGAGTCCAGTCCAACCCTGCAACACTACCTGAACCAGCTGCAGATCAATGCAGCTGTGTCGGTTCCCATTCTGCACGGCAGAGATATGTGGGGCGTTTTGGGCGTGCATCAGTGCCAAACAGCGCGGCATTGGGAGGCGTTTGAGATTGATTTGTTAGAGCAGTTGGCAACGCAGGTGGCGATCGCAATTCAGCAGTCAGAACTGTACCGCCGAGTGCAGCAGCTCAACACGGAACTGGAAGCGCAAGTGCAAGAGCGTACCGCTGAGCTTCAGAAAGCGCTGCATTTTGAGGCGATGCTGAAGCGAATCACTGACTCCGTACGCGACAGCCTGGATGAAGGACAAATTTTGCAAACCGCGGTGCAGGAACTGGCGCTGGGACTGGAAGTAGACGCCTGCGATGCAGAACTCTACGACGCCGATCGCCGGTTGTCCACAATCGCTTACGAATACATCCGCTCCCCTCACTTACCAGGGGCGAAAGGAACTGTGATTCAGATGACACGGCTTCCCGAAGTCTATGGACAACTACTACAAGCGCAGTGTCTCCAGTTCTGCCGCACCAGCCAGGATGCCGTGCGATCGATTGCTCATCGCTACGCCGTGCTTGCCTGTCCTCTGGTAGACGATCAGGGTGTTGTTGGGGATCTCTGGCTGTTTAAGCCCTGTAGGTCTGTGTTCTCGGAGTTGGAAATTCGTCTGGTGGAGCAGGTTGCGAACCAGTGCGCGATCGCCATGCGGCAGGCACGGTTATTTCAGGCAGCGCAGGCGCAGGTTGCGGCGTTGGAAGAGCTAAATCAACTGAAGGACGACTTTCTCAGTACTGTCTCTCATGAACTGCGGACGCCGATGTCCAATATGAAAATGGCGATCCACCTGCTGCAACAGGTTACAAGCCGCGATCGGCAGATGCGATACATTAATATTCTGGAGGCGGAATGCACCCGCGAAATTGAACTAATCAACGATTTGCTCGACCTCCAACGCCTCGAAGCCTCGTCGTATCCTGTGTGCTTTGAC
>NZ_JACJPG010000588.1 GCF_014695955.1 Leptolyngbya sp. FACHB-36
ATAGCGTCTGCAAACGATGACTTAAGGCAGTACCAGCACCTCGTGAATTGTTGTCGCGGCATTGCCGCCTGTTTTCGTGCCGCCACCAAACACAAAGATGCGGTTGCCAATTGTGGCTGCTCCTAATCCATGTCGTGGGGTCGGCAAAGGCAACAAGGCTTCCCAAGCGTCGGTTGCCGGATCGTATACCCAACTTTCGGCGAAAACTTTTTGCTCTGGAACCCATTGTTCGCCGCCAAACACATAAAGCTTGCCGTTGAGTGCAGTTGCAGCCAGACCCCCTTGGGCTTGAGGCATTGGCGATCGCGTCTCCCAGTGATCGAGCTTTGGATCGTAGACCTCAAGGTGGGGCACATTCACCTGCTGCGTCGTACCATCCGCATGCTTGACAAACTTGCGACCGCCCACCACATAGATCTTGCCAGCAATCACAGCCGACGCGGCACTGTTTCGCGCTGTCGGTGCATTGGCACGCGCTGACCAACGCCTCGTTGTGGGATCAAAGACTTCGTTTCGCACACTATCAATGTGGTCATTGAACAACCGAGCCTTGTCAGTGGCTCGAACGCGCCCACCAATTAGGTATATCTTGTCATCGACCACTGCGGCTACGCCCTCGGCACGAGCCGCTGGTAGGTCAGTCCCTCCAGTCCAAGTATTAGCGGCAGGATCGTAGATGAACATGGTCGGCTGCGCCCGCCAGTCTGGAAAGCCGCCTGTGAAACCGCCAATACCATAGAGCAAGCCCTTGACTGCCGACAGTGTAATGTGATGACGGGCTTCGGGTAGCGGTCTCAAGACTGTCCAGGCATTATTGACTGGATCATAAGACTCGAAATGAGCCGAGAACCCAGTGTTTGGGCTGAGTAAACCGCCGACTACGTAAATTTTTCCGTTCAAAACTTCTGGATAAAGCTCTTGCCGAGCGACCGTGGGCGGCGCAGCTTCAGTCCAATAGGGCATTTGGCTTTGCGCTTGACTGAGTACGGGCGACCCTAGCGCACTAACCGAAAAGGTCAAAACGAACAGGGAAAGCAGATATCTAGGTAGCATAATCTATACTCCATCTCAACCGATTGGACGTGGATTTGGCAGGCGAACCAACCCGCTAAAATGCTTGCCTGGATACCAGGGCGTTTGGAGAAGGTTGTCAAAACCGGGAAGACTTTCCATGTGTTTCACCATCCGGGCGCGCATCGAAGCATCAGGTAGCGATCCTCTTAGTGCCCCCATATTCTCAGCAACGTGATCGGGGTTTGTGGTCGCGGGAATCGCACAGGTTAGAGCCGGGTGAGAAATCACATACTTGAGAAAAAACTGTGCCCAGTTCTCGCAGCCAAAATCGCTGGCAAAATCGGGTAGTGGCTGCCCCTTTACCAATTCAAAAAGACGGGCTTTCTCGAAGGGCATGTTAGCTAAGACGGCTGTTCCTCGCGCCGCCGCAGGAAGAATTCTGTCTTCAACTCCACGCTGACGAATTGAGTAGCGAAGTTGAACAAAGTCCAGATCGCCGTTCTCGATCCACCTTTCAAGCGCAGCAAAATACAACGGATCGTGATGGGTAACGCCCACGTAGCGAATTCTACCTTCTGCTTTCCATGCCTTTAGTAGGGGTAAAATCGCGTCTACATTCACCAAGCTATGAACTTGCATTACATCAATACGATCGCGGAACAATCGCTTCAGTGATTGTTCTAACTGACGCTGCGCCTGACTGGAATCGCCCAGATACTCACCAGTTGCCCAGGTTTTGTTCGTAATAAACAAGTCATTGGTCAAGCCGAGTGTTCTAGCAAATTCGCCCACGTTCACTTCCGACATTCCGTAGAGCAGTGAGGTATCAACCACTCGCCCGCCTGCATCCCAAAAGCGGCGCATCACTTGCTGAAGATGAGCGCGTGGCTGATTAGACAAAGCATCAAAGGTCATAAACGTTCCCAGCCCGATCGCAGGCAGTTGCTCCTTTGTGCGCGGGATCTCTTTCGTGATGATCTGCGAGGATTGGTTTGGAGCAGTTTGCGACGGTTGAGTTTGATTCTGTGCCTGTGCCGTCTTAAGAAAAGTGGGTGTTAAGGCAGCGGTGGCGGCACCAAACCCTAACAGTCCAAGTACCGACCGACGGGAAACCTTTCGCCTTATTGCTAGACGGAAAGCATTGTTATTGGGTGTTGCATCATCTTGCGGGTTGCTATTAGTCATGACTCATTACCGTAAAAAAACATCACTGAAGTTTAAAGCGTCGCTGACGAATGCAGGAAATCCTTAGTTGACGGCAAACACGAATGCAACTAGGTCGATCATGGCACGCTGTGCATAATGTGTCCAATGCATATTAAACATAGGAATTATATCAATAACGATATAGTTAGGTTATGACTCAAAAGTTCCCTAACCTCTCCCGCAT
>NZ_JACJPG010000589.1 GCF_014695955.1 Leptolyngbya sp. FACHB-36
GATCGAACTTGAACAGTCCAACTTCCCTTGCAGTTCCGGATAGTGGCGCTCCTGTTTGTAAATATTTCATGAAGACCTGAATGAGTCGTGTGTCCCGTTGATGGCTTTGTGCCGTCGTTCAGTAATGGAAGCTAACCCCAATGCATCGAATGAAGACCTGCACCGCGATTGTAGGAGTCTGTGTTACGTCGATCGCGACTTTTGGGCTACTAACGCCAGCCTCGGCGAACCCAGTTTCAGTAAAACCGCCCGTTGTCGGTGCTCCGGGCGGGCGCGTTCCCGGAGGAACACGCGATCCAGGCTGTCTCGGAAACCAGTCTCTAATGGCGCTTGTGCCGCTATCCACGGTTGGTAGCACTGCTGCCCAGTATCCGACGTTTCTGCTCTCGGTGCCGTCTGCTGCGCCCAAGTCTGCAATCTTCACGCTACAGGATGAGAGCCGCAAGCTCGTGTATAAAACTACGGTGAACCTGAGCGGCAAGGCGGGGATCACCAGCTTCCAACTGCCTAAATCAATGGCAGGACTAAAAATTGGCAAAAACTACCGCTGGGTCTTTTCGCTTGTCTGTAATGCTCAGGCACCCGATCAATCGGGCAATCCCTTCGTGCAAGGGTGGATTAAGCGAGTAGAGATGCCGCCAACGCTGGCACAGCAGCTCCAGCAGACCTCAAGGCGCGATCGCGTCACGCTCTACCAGAACGCGGGGCTCTGGTACGATGCGCTAGCAACTTTGGCGGAGCTGCGTCGCACTGACCCGAACGATCGCGCGTTGAAAACGGCGTGGACAAATTTACTGAACTCGGCAGGACTCAATCAAGTTGTCACCAATCCACTGCTCTAAGGAGCATAGATTCAACAAAAGTGGAATAGCCGAGACGGCTATCTGAATACAGGTTGGATGCCTACTACACAAGGTTTAGCCCCTTATTTAATCTATACTTTTAAGCCAGCAACGCTGGCTTTCTAGCGGTTGAACGAACCTTGCGTGCTGCCGCCATGTAGCTTCACCCGCATGACATAATGAGTTGCATTTGGCGACGGTGCCAGCATTGAAGCATGGTGGGACAAGCGTGAAAGTTTTGGTTGTTGGGAATGGCGGTCGTGAGCACGCCCTAGCCTGGAAGCTCTTGCAATCGGGCAAGGTGCAGCAGGTGACGTGTGTGCCGGGAAACGGCGGCACCGCTTTAATGCCGCACTGCCAAAATTTGGCGCTGAATATGACGGACTTTGAGGGTATGGCGCGGTTTGCGCTGGTAAACGGAATTTCTCTGATTGTTGTTGGTCCAGAAGCCCCACTGGCAGCGGGAATAACTGACTACCTGAGGCAGCAGCAGCTGCTCGTGTTTGGTCCGACGCGGCTTGGTGCCCAAATCGAAGCGAGTAAAGCCTGGGCGAAAGCGCTGATGCAAGAGGCGAAGGTTCCTACGGCTCGATCGGCAGTTTTTACTGACGCAGGTGCCGCGCAGTCATATGTCAAAGCGCAGGGTGCGCCGATCGTCGTTAAGGCAGACGGACTTGCCGCAGGCAAAGGCGTCACGGTTGCGTTGACGGTGGAAGAAGCGCAGGGCGCGATCGCGGCGGCGTTCAGCGGCGAGTTTGGTGAAGCGGGCAAAATTGTTGTGATCGAGGAATACCTGACGGGAGAGGAAGTGTCCGTTTTGGCGTTAACCGATGGCATTACGATTCGTCCGCTGCTGCCCGCACAAGACCACAAGCGCCTTGGCGAAGGTGACACGGGACCCAACACGGGCGGTATGGGAGCTTACGCCCCCGCCGCGATCGTGACGCCTGCCCTGATGGAGCGGATTCAAACCGAAATTTTGCAGCCGACGATCGCCACGCTGAAACAGCGACAGATCGATTATCGCGGCGTCCTCTATGCGGGATTAATGATTACACCCGCCGGAGACCCGAAAGTAATCGAGTTCAACTGCCGCTTTGGCGACCCGGAAACCCAAGCCGTGCTGCCGCTGCTGGAAACGCCGCTGGAAACGCTGCTGCTTGCCTGCGCCAAACGGCAGCTTGCCGACCTGCCGCCGATCGCCTGGAAATCTGGGGCGGCTGCCTGCGTTGTGCTGGCATCGGGAGGCTATCCCGGCACGTACAAAAAAGGCTACCCTATTACCGGGCTGGATCAGGTAGACGACGCGATCGTGTTTCACGCAGGCACGCAGCGCCAGCCGCAGGCGATCGTGACTGATGGCGGCAGAGTGCTAAACGTAACAGCAGTCGGCGATAGCATTGACCGTGCGATCGCCCAAGCCTACACCGCTATTAACGCCCTTCAGTTTGAAGGCATGTACTACCGCCGCGACATCGGGCATCGCGCTCGCACAGTTGAGCCAACATCGAATTAACATTAGAGTTATTAGTAAGTTAGTTATTAGTTGCTTAGACAGCTAATAGCTGTTAGCTGATAGCTATTAGCTGGAATACCATGCTTGCCCTCTTGACAAGAATTCGAGCAATCATCGCCAACTGGTGGTCCGAGTTTACGCTCCAGACTAAACTGATGGCGGCGGCGACGCTCGTGGTATCACTGGTCATGAGCGGCTTGACCTTTTGGGCAGTCAATACGATTCAGCAAGATGCTCGCCTCAACGATACCCGCTTTGGTCGGGACTTGGGGCTGCTGCTAGCCGCGAACGTTGCGCCCCTAGTGGGGGAAGAAAATCGCACGGAACTGGCACGCTTTTCCCATCGCTTCTACAGCAGCACCTCCAGCATTCGCTACATGCTCTATGCCGATGAGGAAGGCAGCATATTCTTCGGGATTCCCTTCTCAGAGTCCGAAGTGCAGAATTCGCTTACGATACGCCGCAAGATCCATCTGCCAGACAACTTTGCGGCAAACGCCGAACTGCCGATGGTGCGGCAGCACCTAACTCCAAATGGCGAAGTGACAGACGTGTTTGTGCCGCTGATTTACGATGGGCAATACCGGGGTGTGTTGGCGATCGGTACCAACCCCAACCCAACCGTGGTCACCTCTTCTCATCTGACGCGGGACGTGACGATCGCGGTGTTCATTTCGATTTGGGTGATGGTCATCCTGGGAGCCGTGTTTAACGCGCTCTACATCACAGAGCCGATCAAGCAGCTGCTGGTGGGCGTGAAAAATATTGCCTCTGGCAACTTCAAGCAGCGCGTGGATTTGCCGCTGGGCGGTGAACTGGGTGAACTCATCACCAGCTTCAACGACATGGCAGAGCGGCTAGAGCGCTACGAAGAGCAAAACATTGAAGAGCTGACGGCAGAGAAAGCCAAGCTGGAAACGCTGGTCTCGACGATCGCCGATGGTGCGGTACTGCTGGACACCGACATGCAGGTGGTGCTGGCGAATCCTACGGCTCGACGGTTGTTCGGCTGGGAAAGCGCGACCGTTGAAGGAAAAACGATTCTGCATTTGCTGCCCGCCTCAGTGCAGACGGAGGTTACCCGCCCGCTCTACCAACTTGCCAAGGGGGAGCTGAGAGAAGGGGCAGAATTTCGCATTGCTCTAAAGGAACCGCTCGACCGCACGGTTCGCATTCTTCTGACAACGGTGCTAGACCTTGCCCGCGACAACATCAAAGGCATTGCCATGACCGTGCAGGACATCACCCGCGAAGCCGAACTGAACGAAGCGAAAAGCCAGTTTATTAGCAATGTGTCTCACGAACTGCGAACGCCGCTGTTTAACATCAAGTCGTTCATTGAAACCCTCTACGAGTATGGCGAAGACCTCAGCGACGGGGAGCGGCGCGAGTTTCTGGAAACGGCAAACCGCGAGACCGATCGCCTCGCTCGGCTGGTCAACGATGTGTTGGATTTGTCGCGGCTAGAATCCTGCAAAATTTACCACTTTGAGGCAGTAGAGCTGGCGCAGCCGATCGAGCAAACGCTGCGGACCTATCAGCTAAATGCCCGCGACAAAGGGATTGAACTGATCCAGGAGATCGAACCCGAGTTGCCACCCGTGCTGGGAAATTACGATTTGCTGCTTCAGGTGTTTACGAATTTGGTCGGGAACGCGCTCAAGTTCACATCAGCTGGCGGTAAAGTGGCAATTCGTGCTTACATTCCCGGCAGTCACGTCTCTCACAGCAGAACAGCGAATCAATTTCTGGTACCGCCGATCGTCGATAGCGATGAGGCGGGGAACACGAAGAAGGTCCGTGTAGAGATTGCTGACATGGGCATTGGAATTGACTCGGAAGACCAGCAGGCAATCTTTGATCGCTTCTTCCGCGTCGAGAATCGCGTTCACACGTTAGAGGGCACCGGGCTGGGGCTGTCGATCGTCCGCAATATCGTCGAGAAGCACCACAGTAAGGTTCAGCTAGTGAGCCAAGTTGGAGTAGGTACCACCTTCTGGTTCGATCTGGCGGTGTATCAAGAGTCGCCGCTACCAACCCTAGAAGACCCCCTGCTCGATCGTCCGGTGAACGCCCAGCTCACTGAAGTTCCCGTTTCCACGGTTTCCTTATAGACGCTTAGATTCACTCAGCGTCCACTCTTCATTGGTGAGCCTCTACCTATTTGACCCCATGACTCCTGACGACATTTCCAGCACGCTAGCAGACCTATTTGGTGAATCGGTTACTGCCCTCGCTCCCACGTCCTGGCAAGTAGAAACCTCAGAGCTACGGCTGCTGGTGCTGCTGTCTGACGATACTTCGTGGATGCGGATTTTAGTGCCGATCGCCCCAGCACAAGATGCCCAACCGTTTTTAGCGCAGCTTCTAGAAGCCAACTTCGACGACACTCAAGAAACTCGCTATGCCCTGCACCAAGATGTTTTGTGGGGCGTGTTCCAACACAGCCGCAGCTTCCTCACTCGCGAGGACTTTACCAACGCCGTGCAGCGTTTAAGACTGCTGCGTCAAAACGGATTAGATGACAGCTTCAGCCGCCTTGCTGAAGTACAAGTTCGACAGATTATTCGCGCGGCTAAACAGCAGGGACAAACCCTAGAATCTACGCTACAAACGCTCGATCGCTTTTATGAAGAGGGACTGCTCGGCGATGTAGACCTCAGCTCTGAAGCCCGCCAAGAGACGCTTGCAGCATGGCGCTACCAGCTAGAACGCCTGTGGAGCAGCGAAGTCTAACGCAGAAAGCCCAACATCTGTAGTGATGGAGCGAGTTAGCCTCTAGCTCCTCAGTTATCACTCCTCCTGGTTTCAACTAGCGAATTTTGAGCGTCAGTTGACTGAATTCCTAACCCTTATCGATAAAATCTTTGCCGCAATTGCGAAAAATATTGTCATGATTAAAGAAGATCAAGGGTATCTTGGAGACACAGAGTAAGAGGGAGTTGTTATGCGTCACCTTGGGGTTATGGCAGTTGCCGGAGCGATCGCGCTAGCAATTACAGGCTGCGGGTCCGAGGAGCCGACTACAACAGCGGTGTCTCCCTCGCCGCTACCGTCACCCGCCGTTACGCAGCAGCCCACTGCGACTCAGACCTTCACCAAGCCGCTCGTTGCGCAGAAGCCTTCTACTCCCAGTGCTGCTATTCCTGGATTAATTCAGTCTACAAATGGAAATGAGCGGGCACGCCAGGTTCAAGCTAGCATTGCAGCTCAGCGCGGCGGAGACCCGTTTGAAGCCCTTCCCACAGAGATTCCTAGACTGCCAACGCCCGCTCCTACCAACGTTCCTTCGGTTCGACGACTGCCGCCTGCCAGTCCTCGACCCACAAGCGCCTTGAGACCCGGCACGCTTCTGACACCGCCTAAGACGCCTGCTCGAACAACTCCCCGCCCCCCAGCGATTGCAACCCTACCGCCACTGCCCTCAGCCGATCTGGCAAACGGGGTAGAAGTGACAGGAGTCGTGCGCGTGGGCAATACCGTTCAGGCGATCGTTCGGGCACCCAATGAGCCAACCAGTCGCTACGTTGGAATTGGACAGCGGCTATCAAACGGGCAGGTGTTGGTGAAGCGAATTGATCTAAACGCCGGTGCAGACCCGATCGTGATCCTGGAGCAAAATGGCGTTGAAGTGCCTAGAGTAGTTGGAGCCAGCGCGGTGCAGCCGCAGCGACCGGGCGAAACTCCGCAGCCTCCCGCCTAACACGCTGCTGACAACGATTTGCAACGTGAGCAGTCGCTATTCCGACGCTAAACGCTAGAGTAGGAACACCTTAGAGTTGTTTTCTGCTGTTAACGGAACTGTCCTGCTATGACCGACTCAGCGTTTCGTCAGTCCTCTAACTTCTGGGAAGCTGATCTAACCAATTGGCTGCTTTCGCCGATCGGTCAATCTGTTCCTCAGCCCACCCAGGATGCTGATCTGCTTCAACAGCTTGGATTTATTCCTGGGCTGAGAGAGCTTCTAATGCTGCGGCAGGTGCACGCTCTGGAGCACGCTACCGTTTGGGTGCTTAGCGAAAGCAGTCGGCACGCTTACGTGGGAGCTTCTCAGACAGATAACGAACGCCTGGGCGGAATGTCTACAGAGCGCGGTTTTTACCTGTATGGTGAGGTCAAGTTTGATGACTTGAGCCGGGCTGTACAGATTGCTCTACGGCGGATAACGTCGGGAGATTGGGATTTGGCAGTGCATCCCCGCTGCGGAACGAATCTTTCGGTGGGGATGCTGCTAACGGCAGGACTGGCAGTTGGTATGGCGATCGCGCTGCCGCGTGGACCGATCGAGCAAATTTTGGGGCTGGGTGCTGCTACCGCAATGGCGGCACGCCTAACGCCCGATTTGGGCAGCTTGGCACAGCGCTACCTGACGACAGCCGTCCCGTTTAATTTGGCGATCGCCAACATTACTCCCGTTCGCGATTCACTCGGGCGATCAGCGCACTTCGTTCAAGTACGCTGGGTTGAATGAACTCAGGACGTGCGCGATCGTTGGCGTCCCGCCGTTCTTAGAATTTGTCCGGCTAGAATTGCGGCTCCAAAACCATTGTCGATATTGACGACGCCGACACCTGCCGCACAGGAGTTTAGCATTGACAGCAGTGCTGCCAATCCGTTGAAGCTGGCACCGTAGCCAATGCTGGTAGGAACGGCAATCACGGGGCAGTCTGCCAGTCCCGCAACCACACTCGGCAACGCACCTTCCATTCCTGCAACGACAATCAGCACGTCTGCTTCGGCGATCGCCTGTCGATTATTCAGCAAGCGATGAATTCCTGCGACACCCACATCCCACAGGCGTTTGACGGTGAAGCCGCACAGTTCTGCCGTCACCGCTGCTTCTTCGGCAACGGGTAAGTCTGCTGTGCCTGCCGAGAGCAGACCAATGATTCCCAGGTCTGTATTCTCAGCGCGGCTTCCTAGCGCGCAGATGCGCGCCATTGGGTAGTAGTGCACATCTGGAACCTTATCCTGGATCTGGGTGTATACATCCGGCTCGATGCGCGTCGCCATGACGATGTCTGAGCGATCGCGCATGACCTGCATGATCTGAGCAATCTGATCCGGTGTCTTTCCTGGTCCCCAAATCACTTCAGGAAATCCAGTTCGCAGAGCGCGATGATGATCGACGCGGGCGAAGTCTTCAACAGGTTCGTAGCCCAAGTACTTTAGCTTGTCCAGTGCGGCTTCTGGGTTAACGTCACCTTGGGCGACGGCATTCAGCAGAGAGCGCAATGCTTCGGGTTGAGTCACGGTTTATCGGTGTAGACGGATGGAGGCGATCGTGCATTTCACCCTCCACTATAGGATGTTCCCTTTAAACTGGGTTAATTTGATTCAGCAGGTAAGCTCGCCGTCCTTATCAGAGACACCAACCTAAAAGGTAAATGCAGTCACCCTACTGTCTGTGGTCTGTCAATTGGCAGACCTACTGTTCGTCGAGAGCATTTAAAATCGACACCTATGCTTTATCTGTTACAGCGGTCTGACCTGTGCAATTTCCCTCTTCTGAAGACCTTAATCCTGATTCAGCGCTACGTGGGGACGCCAAACTACAGCGAGTGATCTCGCGCCTCTCCACAACCCTTGAGCGAGACCAACTGGTTAGGCAGGTCACGGACAATCTACAGCAGCAACTTAAAGTTGATCGAGTGCTGCTGTATTACTTCTATCGCCAGTGGAAAGGGCAGGTTACCTTTGAAGCTCTGAGCGATCCACAGTTTTCCATTCTCGGTTCAACCGGACCGGACGAATGCTTCAATGACGAATATGCTGCCCTGTACTTAGCGGGTCGGGTGCGCGCGATCGCCGATATCAAAACGGCAGCGATCGCGGAATGTCACCGCGAGTTTCTCCGCGCTATACACGTGCGCGCCAATTTGGTCGTGCCAGTGCTGATTCCGCAAGGGCTATGGGGCTTGCTTGTTGCCCATCATTGCCAATCTGATTTCGTTTGGGCAGATTCGCACATTGCTGCCATGCAGCAGGGGGCAGAGGCATTGGCGATCGCGCCTTCAGTTCGCGGCAGTCAAGAGGTGTAGGGGCACGTCGAATCGTTCGCTAGAGATCGATTTTGCAAGTAGTGGGGTCTAGCAGTTCTAGTGATTCATTTTGAGAGCGTGCCTGATCCCTTCACTCGTTCTTTACGCGGAGTTCCTGGACGTTCCACAAGCCCCAGCTTGGCAGTCCAGTATATTTAAGCCCATCCACGCGATCGCGCACTGCCATGAGTGCTCGATCATTAACTAAGTGAATTACGGGCAGTTGATCCTGCACCAAGCGCTGGAAGTCGGCGTAAATGGCTTTGCGTTTGGTTTCGTCAAGTTCGCGGGCTCCGGCGATGAAGAGGCGATCGATTTCTTGCTCCATCGGCAAGATTTCCCAGCCTTGGATTGGTGGCTGTCCGGGCTGTGGCTTCAGGTTAAACGAGTGCGAGGCACCGCTGCTCATCCACAGGTTGGCGGCTTGGTGCGGCTCAATTCCCCCCGTGAAGCCGATTAGATGCGCTTCCCAATCCCGCGAGGTCGAAGTTTTCTCCACTAGCACGTTAAAGTTAATCGGGTTGTAGTTAACCTGGATGCCAATTTTTTCCAGGTCTTGCTTCACCTGTGCGCCGATCCCCACTCGCACCACATTGTTGGAATTAGTCAGCAGCGTGAATCGAACCCGATTGCCCTCAGTGTCGAGCAGTTGTCCCTGCGCGTTGTACTGAAAACCCGCCTGCCTCAGTAGTTCCTTCGCTTTCGTCGGGTTGTAGTCATACGCCTTCAGCCCTTGCTCAAGGTAGTACGGACTCTGCACCGAAATCGGCGAATTCTGGGTCACACCTAAGCCGCGATACAGGTTGTTGTTGATTTTTTGGCGGTTAATAGCATGGGCAACCGCCTGCCGAAACTCTAGCGTATTAAACCAGCGCGACTTGATTGGATCGACAAATGGCTTACCGTCTTTGTTTTTTGCCTTGGTTAGATTAAACGTCATATACAGCGTGCCCGACCACGGACCGCCATCATAGACGCGGAACTCGCCCCGGTTCTCTTCTTTCTTCAGCAGCGAGAAATACTCTGGACGCAGCGGACGAATATCTCCGATGACATCGAGATCGCCAGAGCGAAATTTCAGCAGTTGCGTGTCCTGACTCTCCACAATTCGCCAGATAATGCGATCGACATGCGGCAGTGGTTTACCGTCGGCGTCCTTGCGCCAATAGTAGGGATTGCGGCGAAACACCATCCGCTGCCCAGATATATAGCTGTCGATTAGATAGGGACCGTTGACCACAATTTCGGCAGGATTGGTATTGGTGCCCCAAGTGGAGAGAAACGCGAGATTGCCATCCGTGCCTTTCGTTTGCAGAGCTTTTTCGAGCGCGTGTTTGGGCTGAATCAGGATGCCGTCCGGAGTCGAGGCAGCCCGCAGAAACGGCGCAAATGGCTCTGGCAGAATGAATTCGACCCGCAAATCATCGAGTTTGCGGACTTGGGGAAACAATTTGTTGGGTCCAATCTGGATGCCTTCTTTGGCGTCGGTGGGAACATCGGGATTGGCAACAATATCTTGATACGTGAACACCACATCGTCGGCGGTCAGCGGCTCCCCATCCGACCACTTCAACCCCGATCGCAGCTTAAACACGATCCGCTTCTTGTCTGGCGAAATCTCCCATGATTCTGCGAGCGCAGGCTCCACTTCTCCTGTTTCGCCGTTTTCGCTCGTTAAGCCTTCGGCGGTGAACAGAAACACATTCGGAAACGTATTTTTGTTGGCGAAGTTGAACGTGTTGGGATCGGTAATGGTGCTAATGACTAGCTGGGACCCCTGCGCGGCTTGAGTGCGATAGTCCGACAATTGGCAGCTCGTCAGCAGTAGGCAAAGAACGATCGTGAGCGATCGCGTCCACAGAACACGGAGCCGCCGAAGAACCACCGCAAAAACCATAGTGCAGCAAGCCAGCATGTGTAACGGATACTGTAACCGATCTCCGGTCGCTGTATCCGAGTTGGCATGTAGAACAACTGTATTCAGAATCTGGAGGAATTTGGAATCTGGAGGATAGCTAACAGCCACCGTCCGAACTGAAGCGACAGCAAAAGCGTCTACTCTAGTGTCTACTGTGTAGACAACCCTGCGATCGTGCCTGACTCCCTCAACACCTGATAAGCTGAATCAACATTTGACTAGATAACAAAAGCGGCTGCACGCCAACGGCGGATAATGACGGAACCCTTGCTCTGTGTGGAACAATTGCGAGTCGCGTACTCCAGACGCACTGAAGCGATCGCGTGGTCGGTGGATGATGTGTCATTCAACCTGCGAGCCGGAGAGCGGCTGGGACTTGTGGGTGAGTCGGGCTGCGGCAAATCCACGCTAGGGCGAGCAGTCATGCGGCTGATGCCTTCCGAGACGCGAATTGAAGGGCGCGTCACGTTTGCCGGACAGTCGGTGTTTGAGATGTCGCCTGCTCAACTGCGGCGATTTCGGGGAGAGGCGGTTGCGCTCGTATTTCAGGACCCGATGACGCGCCTCGATCCACTGATGACGATCGGCGCGCACTGCGTGGAAACCCTCCACTCCCACCAGCCTAACCTGTCCAGACGGCAAGCCAAAGAGCAGGCGATCGCGACTCTAGACGCCGTGAAGATTCCCGCTAGCCGCTGGTCTCAGTACCCGCACGAGTTTAGCGGCGGCATGCGCCAGCGCGTGGCGATCGCGCTAGCGCTGCTGCTCAACCCACGGCTAATCGTGGCAGATGAACCAACGACCAGCCTGGATGTGACGGTGTCTGCTCAAATTTTGCAGGAGCTAACTCGCCTGTGCGCCGATCGGCAAATGGCGCTGCTGCTGATCTCCCACGATTTGGCGATGGTGGGCGAGTACTGCGATCGCATGGCGGTGATGCACAGCGGCAAGCTGGTTGAAACGGGACCCACGGCAATGGTGTTTCAAGCTCCGCAGCACCCGTACACGCGATCGCTGCTGCAAGCAGCCCTGCATTTACAGGCAAGTGGAGAGCGAAAAATTGAGGGCGGAAGAAAAGGAAACCCAATTTTACGGATTCAAGAGCTTCAGCAGCACTACACGCTAGAGTCCAATCCGGTCGCGCGGCTGCTGGGCAAGACGGATCAGACGATTCGGGCAGTGGATGGGATTAGCCTGGAACTTTACGAGGGAGAGACGCTGGGACTGGTGGGCGAGTCGGGCTGTGGCAAAAGCACTCTATCGCGGACGATCTTGCAGCTTGTGCGCCCAACCAGCGGCAGCGTGAAGTTTCTGGGGCAGGAGTTGACCACCCTACCGCGCCCTGCGCTTCAGATGCAGCGACGCCAGATGCAAATGGTGTTTCAAGACCCGCACGCCTGCTTAAATCCAATGATGACCGTGGGAGAGAGCATTGCCGATCCGCTGCGGATTCATCAGTTGGCAACGCCGAAAGCCGCCAAATCGCAGGTGCTAGACATGCTAGAGCGGGTCGGATTAATTCCTGCTAAAGAGTATTATGATCGGTTTCCAAGGGAACTCTCAGGAGGGCAACAGCAGCGTGTGGCGATCGCCCGCGCCCTGATCACTCGTCCGCAACTGGTGATTTGCGATGAGCCTGTGAGTATGCTGGATGCTAGCGTGCAGGCGCAGGTGTTGCAGTTGATGCGGCAGTTGAAGCAGGACTTCAACCTGACCTATCTGTTTATCACTCACGATTTGTGGGTCGCGCGATCGTTCTGCGATCGCATTGCTGTGATGACAGCGGGCAAAATTGTGGAACTGGGTCCGACTCAGGACGTGTTCAACCATCCGCAGCATCCATACACCCAAACTCTGTTGCAGGCGGCTCCCTTGCTGGCGCGGCAGTAAACTAGCCCCGATTCCGTCCAAGCGTTTCCCCTTCGTCTATGTCAATCAAAAATCTCGTTTCTCTGGGTTTACTGATCTTCATTCCCGTTTCCTTCGCAGCAGAGCGGCTGGAATGGGATTCGCTCGTCGTGTTCATCACCTCGGCGGTCGCCATTGTGCCGCTGGCAATCTGGCTGAGTACGGCGACGGAAGAAGTGGCGATCGTCGCAGGACCGACGATCGGTGGACTGCTGAACGCGGTGTTTGGCAACGCCACCGAGTTGATTATTGCTCTAGTGGCGCTGAGAGCTGGACTGGTAGACATCGTTAAAGCCAGCATTACTGGAACGATCATCAGTAACTTGCTGCTGGTAATGGGGCTGTCAATGCTGCTGGGAGGACTCCGCTATAAGGAGCAGGTATTTCAGCCGGTCGTGGCGCGGATGAATGGTTCGTCCATGACCCTGGCAGTCATCGCGATTATCTTACCTGCGACGGTCATTACGACCTCGAATGTGGTCGATCCCAAAGCCATCAGCCAACTCTCGGTGATCGTGGCGGGCGTACTGATTCTGGTGTACGCACTGACACTGCTGTTTTCCCTTAAGACTCACAGCTACCTGTACGAAATCGGGCTATCGGACTTGGAGTCGTCGGAGCTAGAAGGCGCACACGCCCCAGAGCACAAACCAAATTTAAAGCTGTGGATTGGCGTGCTGCTGATTGCGACGATCGGCGTTGCCTTTGAGTCAGAAATCTTTGTTGGGGCAGTGGAAGAAGCCACCAAAGGGCTAGGATTGACGCCGCTATTTACAGGCGTAATTTTGCTGCCGCTGGTCGGGGGTGCTGCCGAGTATGTAACCGCGGTCCGGGTTGCGATCAAAAACAATATGGATTTGTCCGTCTCCGTGGCAATGGGGTCGAGCCTGCTGGTAGCGCTGCTAGTGGCTCCAATTCTAGTGCTGGTGGGGCAAGTGATCGGGCAGCCGATGGACCTCAATTTCAACCTGTTTGAAGTCGTTGCCATGACGCTGGCAGTGGTGATCGCGAATGTTATTAGCCTGGACGGTCGGTCCAACTGGCTCGAAGGCACGCTGCTGCTCGCAACTTACGCGATTTTAGGAGCGGCGTTCTACTTCCATCCGGTTTAGTTTCTCTGCTTAGAGTCTGGCATCGGGCAGGCGTTGGGAGTCAAGCCCAAATAGCGCAGGCACTCGTCCGGCTCAAGCGATCGCAGGCTACGGTCGCGGGCGATCGCCAGCAGTCCATCCCACGTTGCTGCCCACAACTGCACTCGTCCGCTTTCGCC
>NZ_JACJPG010000059.1 GCF_014695955.1 Leptolyngbya sp. FACHB-36
CTGCGTATCTGCAAGGCGAATATGGCTTGACGGATATTTTTATTGGAGTGCCTTCGCGGCTGGGCTGTCAGGGTGTGGAAAGCGTGCTGGAACTGAATCTGACGGAGGATGAGCGATCAGCGCTGCATGCTTCTGCTCAAAGCGTGCGTCAGAGCCTCGATCGACTGGCAGAAATGGGAATTTCCGTGTAGGAGTTGACAATGATACGACTGACGACAGTGACACTGACGGCTATGACGATTCTTGCGATCGCGGGATCTGGGACGGCGGCACCCACACCGCCTACACCGACGATCGCGCAGCGGCAGACGGTGACGCGAATTAGCGCGGGTCAGGTGCAACAAATTCTGGATGCTGTTCAGCAAGCCACCGAGAAAGCTGATATCAAAACGATTCTGAGCTATCTGGCTCCCAACGCGACGCTTGAAATTAGAACGCAGTCTTCGCTGACGGGTCCTCAAACGCTGAAGCTGTCGCGGGAAGAGTATCGCCGCTATCTGGAGGAGGGGTTTCAGCTAATCAAAGCCTCTAGCAGTCGTATGTCTGACTTAAAGGTTCAAGTTGCACCCAATGGCAGAACGGCGATCGCGACGTATCAAATCACGGAGGAAACGACGCTGAAGGATCAGCCCATCACGTTTTCTTCGGTGGGTACTGAGTCGGTTACGTTTGCGATCGTGCAGGGGCGAGTGCTGGCAACGCAAGTTAGAAGTAATGCGAGAGTGGAGATTAAGCAGTAGGGTTGGTCAGTTAATCAGTGCGTAGGGTGTGAAGGCTTCATTCTTTCACGTCGCCTCTTTTCCGAATCTCTTCTATGGGCAACAGCAAGGTGTCTTCAATTTCCTGCCGCACTTCACGGCTGACATAGCAATCGCTGTTGAGGCAATCGACAAGCAGCTTGTTGGCGTCGTAATACTGCTGAAGCAGGTATTTTTGGGCATTGCTGAACTGCCAATCATGCCCGATATTGCGATGTTCAATCATTACGGCTCGTAATTCCTCGCGCCAAGTTTCACCGTTTGCTTCCCGCCATCGATCAAAGCTCTTGCGGTTTTTATAGCCTGTATCAGGTAAACGCTCGTAGAGCTCTTGCAGTTTGTTTCGCAGCTCAGGTTCTTCTGCGAGGGCGAGGGCGTGGGCGTGAGCAAGGTCGCTGTCGAGGGCGCGGTGAAGGGCGCGGTCAAGGTTGAGGTCACGGTTGAGGGCGAGAGCGCGGTCGAGGTCGCGGTCAAGGGCAAGAGCAAGGGCATAGTCGCGGGCAGCGGCAAAGTAGAAGGCACGAACGGCGGCAGGTTTGTAAGAAGTTTCAACTGACTGCGATTTCTCAGTAACCCAAATCAAGTAACGTTGCAGTGTCTGATCATTGGTAATCAATCTATCAATGATTTGCTTCATTAATTGCACGAGTGCATCCGTAGTTCGCATCATGCCTGCCGTCAGCAAAAAGACTTCGCGCCATCGTTTTTCAGTGATGTGCTTGACTAATCGCTCATAGGCGGAATTGGCAACGATTTCTCTAGCAGTGAAATACTCGTGAAACGTGAGATGAGAAAAAGAATAGATATTCTTCGCTCGTTCAACCAGCAGTCCATGATGAGCCTCAATCGATTTGAGAACTGATTCACTATCAAGAGTGAGCATTTCTGGATCGGGGTCTTGATTGTGCAGATTACGAATAAAATCGGCGATATATGCCTCGACAGTTTTCTGCTTAAAAAAGTAATCTCGTTGCTCAAAAGTCGTAAGCGCAATCGAACTGAGCAAATCCTCTTTGCGCTGCACCGACAAATTCTTGTAAACCTGCTGGCGCTCAATGTTGCGTTTGCCGTCCCACTTCTTCAGCAGCACATCCAAGCCTTCTTTATAAAGCTCCGATCGATTTGAGGGGAAATCTGCCGTCTCGCTAAACATCAAGCACAGCAGCGTCAGTAAGAGTGGACTGCTGGCAAGCTCTTGAATTGGCTTATTTTGCTCAAGTTTCTGAAGAAATTTCTCGGCTTTCTGCGGATTCGTGCGACGAAACCACTTCTCGACAAAATCCGCGATTTGTTCTGAACTAAAATCCGAAACTTCGACTTCAGTAAACTGCTCAAACGTGTAATCTTTCGCCGCAATTCGACAGGTCATGACAAACTGATTGCCGTGAAACTGCTCGGAGAATTCGCGGATTTGCCGCAGCACCCGCTTTGTGTCTTCTTCCCGCACTTCATCCAAGCCGTCTAGCAGAATCAACGCCTTTCCCGCAGACAAAATCTCCTGTAGTGGGGAAGCATCCGGCTCAGCTGCTTTCATCCGCGTCAATAATTCTTGATGGTTCGAGTTGGCACTAGCCAAACTTCTGGTCACGTCCTGATGCAGGTAGCTCAACACATCCGGCTTGTCCTTGGCTTCGGCAAAGTCCTTCAGCGTAATGAAGAACGGCACTTTGTCGCCCAACTCCAAGCCCTTGATCGACTGCATCGCCAGCCATTTTAGGAACGTGGTCTTGCCCGCTCCCGGTTTGCCCAATGCCAAAAGTTTGTTGTAGCGCTGCACAGCGCCCAATCCCGGCACTCGTTCCTCGGTAATGCGGCTGAGTCCAGCGCGGTCGAACTCCTCTATGTCACACATCCGCAGCAGTTCAGCAACTTCCAGCCGTTGATGTCCAGTCAGCCGCTCCAAAATGTTGACGTTGGTGTAAATTCCGTCGTCTCCGGTTAGCTCGATCGGCTGCACCATATCCAGCACCCGTATCGTCCCGCATCGCTGGCGAACTGTGGGCGCGATCGCCGCTCGAATCTGCTGAACGAGGGCATCAACGCTTAAGCTGCGATCATCTGATAAAACTTCTGCTTTCTGCTCAACAATGTCTTCCCAGTTCAGATCAAGTGCTGTGCAGATCTCCAAGAAGATTCTTCGATCAATTGGCTCACCCTTCAAGAACTTACTGATTGGTTGGCGAGTCTTGCCGACTTGCGACGCTAAAGACTCCTGAGTCCAATGACCGACGGTGAGCGCTCGCCGTGCCAGTTTGATTCCCTCTTGAGATGCTTGAAGTGAACGAGGTGACATAAATGGAACTATGGCTCTTGACACACATATACCTTAAAGACATACTAAGGCAAAACATCGCATCTCACACATAAATCAACGGAACACATACAATAACTGGGGGTTGAGTCAAAACACCTATGTCTGATCGTCCGCTCTGGTCTTTGAATCCACTGATCATGAATTGGAGTACTAAATATGAAGCGCCAGCCCAAACAACCTTCTGCCTTCCAGCAAATTTTCTGCACCGTAGGCGCAATTACGGTCTTAAGTGGTGTAGGCGCGATCGTCCTTGCCAACCAACCCAACCCTTCGGCTCAGCAAAGCCGCATCTTTGAAACCTGCAACGACACCTGGAAACTAGGAGTGGGCGCAATTTTCGGCTTAATGGGCGCAACCAACCCTGCTGGTAAGAACGATGACGATGAAATGACCAATTTTTGAGAGCTAGAAACGGACGATCGCGCTTTTTATTCCAGCAATCGCCCTTTAACCTGCACTTTTCCAGTTCTGAACGGCAACGATCGCACTTTTTACTCGAAGTTTTCTGTTCCAAACGGGAACGAGCGACCTTTTTGCTCGGAATTTCCAGTTCTGAACCAGAACGATCGACCTTTTTGCTCAAAACTTGCCTGTAAACGATTCAGAGAGCAAGCCCTTTCTCGCTCCTACCGTTCTCAGAGCACGCCGTACGTCAACCCTAACCGCTTCAACCACGTTCGGTACACCATCGACGTACGATCGCTCGGCAAATGAAACTCCGCTGAGCCAACAAGCGGCAACCGCACCGGATCATGAGACGCCAGCGTATCAGTATCCTGACTAAAAATGCGGTCTTGGTGCGCCTTCACCTCCGTCGCAGGCGTATCGTGAGCAAAATTCAGCGACAGAATCATCCAGCCGATCGCCTCCGTTTCGCTCAGCGGCGTCACATGAAACAGAATTGTTTTACACTTGCCATCCGGGTCTTCCTTCCGCAAATACGCCGTAAACGGACGCATCACCCAGTAGTCGTAGCCAATATACGCGCCGCCCGCGCCGTTGCCATACGGGTCAGGCTGCCAAACTTTCACATCGTAAGCGTGTACGCCATCATCAGAAACGTCCACCCGATAGTCCGGAATGTCCGGCTGCGCCGCATCCCCCAGAACTCCAGGATGAATAAACGCCAGATGGGCAACATCGAGAAAGTTTTCGATCGCCCGTAGCCCATTCGTCGGGATTGCATAGGGACCATTAATGTAGCGGCGAAAGCTGCGATCGTCCCATTCCCCAGGTGTCGGCAGTTCGTGTGCGGGTTCACCCAAGCACACATAAATCAGCCCGTAGCGGTCCTGAGCCATGAACGTTTGAGCGCAGGCTTGCGGCGGTGGCACATAACCCGGATGAGCCGGAACATTGACGCAGCGCCCTTCTGGGCTGTACGCCAATCCGTGATACGGGCAAACCAGCGCATTGTTGACGACTTTGCCACCCGACAGCCGCACGCTGCGATGCGGACAGCGATCGTGCCACACCTGCACGCGCCCATCATCCCCGCGCCACACCACCAAATTCGTTTCCAGCAGCCGAGCGCTGATCACGCCGCCCACTGGCAGATCGTCCGATAGTGCCACCACATGCCAATCGTTAAGGACGATCAAATCAGGTTCAATTCCAGCAGCAAACCGACGATCCACAGCTCCAACCATGCCCACGTTTCAGAAAGCGATCGCGAATCGTTAATTCAACACACCATACCTTAGACCAAGCTGCTTCAGCCATTTGCGATAGACCAGCGACGTACGATCGCTCGGCAAATGAAATTCCGTCTGTCCCGCTAGAGGAATCTGCTGCGGCGTGTGCGACTCCAGATTATTCAGGTCCTGAAGCACAATTTCATCCTGAAACGCCTTAATTTCATCTTCGCTGATCTCATGTCCATAGTTGATCGCACCACTCATCCAGGCAACGCATTCCACCTCGCTAATCGGCGTTACCGTGTACAGCAGCGTCAGGCAATCCCCCGTCGGACTCAGCTTTCGCAGGTAAGCCGTCAGCGGACGAAACGCCCAGTAGTCGTAGCTAACGTAGGCTCCTTCGCCAGTGCCGTAGGGGTCCGGTTGCCAAACACGAATGTCGCGGGCAAAAACGCCATCTTCGTTCAGAACGACTTCATAGTCGTCGATTTCGGGCTTCTCCGGATCGCCCAGAATGCCCGTGTGGATAAACGGAAAGTGCGCCACATCCAGAAAATTTTCGATCGCCCGAAAGCCATTCGATCGAATGTGATACGGTCCCGTCGTGTAAAAGCGGTAAGCGCGATCGCCCCACTCTGGAAACGGCGTAATCTCTTGCGCGGGTTCACCCAAGCAGACAAAAATCAAGCCGTAGCGCTCCTGAGCCTGAAACGTCCGAGTGCAGGCTTGCTTGGGAGCCGTGTAGCCCGGATGCGCCGGAACCTTGACGCACTGACCCGTCGTATCGTACGCCAGCCCGTGATAGGAACACACCAGCGTATTATCTGCCACGCTGCCATTCGACAGACGCACACTGCGATGGGGACAGCGATCCTCCCACGCATGCACCGTTTGATTCTGTCCGCGCCACAGCACCACATC
>NZ_JACJPG010000590.1 GCF_014695955.1 Leptolyngbya sp. FACHB-36
GCCTGGGTGTTCTTACAGGAGCGGATTCGGGGGTTGCAGTGGTTCGCGATCGGCTTAAGCGTCGTGGGATTGCTGTTTATCTTGGAGCCGCTGAACATGCAGGGCACGATCGCTAGCAAGCTGCTGGCGATGCTGGCGGGTGTGAGTTGGGCGGCGGGATCGATCGTCGCTAAGAAGCTGCGCGAGAAGGTGGAACTGGATCTGCTGTCTTTAACGGCATGGCAGACTGTGTTCGGGGCGATTCCGCTGGTGGTGATTGCGCTGCTGGTGCCCAGTCAGCCGATCGTCTGGTCGGCTCCGTTTATTGGAGCATTGGTCTACAACGTGATTCCGGGAACGGCGATCGCGATGCTGCTGTGGCTGTTTGTGCTAAATCGCCTTTCTGCGGGAACCGCGGGGCTAGGAATGCTGATGACGCCCGTGGTGGGGGTGCTGGCAGCGTGGCTGCAACTGGGAGAACAGCCGGGGTTGACGGAGGCAATCGGCATGGTGCTGATCCTTGCTGCCTTGGTGCTGAACTCCCTTCAGGCGCTTCGCCAGTGAAATGAGCCGCGATCGCCCCGCTCTAATCGCGCAGTGGATGATCGCGCCATTCCGTTAACTCAGGCTCGATCGATCGCGTGCACGTCGTCGCGTCAGGATGCTCATGACTTCTCCGGCATTGGGTCCCGGTAGCAGTTTGCTCCACGCGCCGACTTGGGCAAAGCCGCGTCGATGTAGCTCATGAACCGTCTCGCGTACGCCATCAGGACTGCTGATGACGAGAACGCGCACTTCTTCCCATGAGTCGGAAGGTTGGCGGTCTGGAAAAGGCGCACCGGGATTGATCGGCGTCTGTGATAAAAACGCTCGTAGCATTGGGATCTCCTGTATTTGTTGGGGAGGAAATCCCAAAAACTCAGCCACCCCACGACACAAGGAAGCAAGGTGACTGAAGAGGATGCTAAGATCCGCCTTTAGCCACCGTGACTGACACTGACAGTCTCGGAGGTTAGCTACCCCCTGCTGGTGCAAACAGCATCGGGTAGCGCTGACTGAATTTTTGGGAGTACGGGCTGCGTCAAAGAACACGCACGCAACCTTAGTTTGTGAGAATAGCTGTAGTTCGGGTGTTCCGTCAATCCCTTGGCTGAAGAGTTTGAGCGTGGGTGGAGAAACCGTAGCGTCGTGCACTTGTTTCAACGTGCTGTGTGAGCGATCGTACGTCTGCTCACCTCCGTAGTGAAGTCGGAAGATAGGTGGAAAGCTTCTACCTAATCACCCCCAGCAGCGTATTATGCAGAAAGATTCAGTCTAAACGCTGAGTTGGAATCTTAGGCGGAATCATTCTGCCTATCCACCTTCTGTGGAATTTTAGACGGAAAAATTCCGCCTAATAATGGTTAGCTGGCTACCTCTTGCGAGAGTAAATGTATGCCTGAACCGAGTTGGCTTGTCCGCGTGATCGAATACTTCTCGAACGAAACTGACGAGTTGCTGGGCGAGACCGTGCTGCCCCCAGTCGAATTAACAGAGTTTCAGCAGCTTTGGGGCACGTCGTCTAATGATCCGATGGTCGAGTGCTTCTCCATCGAAAAGGAGCAGGCGCCATTCTTCCGTGACTTAACCGGTGTCGAATTTGATTTCGCTCGGTACAGCTATTTCATGGCGGCTTACACGACCGATTGGGAAGCGACAAAACGCGAGGGCGGCTACATGCGGCTATTCCCTCCGCCGCGAGAGTTGCGGGCATTCCCGGATGCGAGGTGCGTAATGCCAAAGACCGCCAGCCAACAACGGCATGCACCCGACCTGCAACACGACGGCTGTCATTAATTGCCATCGGGCTGGCGAGCGGGTAATGCCGGGCGTTAGACGTTAAAAATAAGGTGTTCGACTATGAGGGTTCTTGAAACAGAACGTTTAATCCTTCGTAGATTGACGATCGAAGATAGCAAGTTTATTCTTGAACTTTTGAATGACCCTGCGTGGCTAAAATTTATCGGTGATAAAGGTGTGAGGACACTTGACGATGCTCATGACTATATTTTGAAGAATCTAGTTGCTATGTATGAGCGACTCGGCTTCGGGCTGTATTTGGCTGAGCTAAAGAGCGGGGGTGTTCCGATCGGGATTTGCGGCTTGATAAAAAGAGATTCTTTGGAAGATGTGGATATTGGATCTGCCTTCCTTCCTGAGTTCCGAGGAAAAGGCTACGCCTATGAATCTGCTTCTGCTGTGATGGACTACGGGAGAAGAACTTTCGGCTTAAATCGTATTGTAGCGATCACCTCACCAGATAATTACGATTCAGCAAAGCTGCTAGAAAAGCTGGGGTTTAGTTTTGAGAGAACAGTTAAACTATCTGATGATAGCGAAAGGGTTAGTTTGTTCACCTCTGACGCCTAACGATCGCGCTGCATCAGAACTACCAAGATAGTCGTCTGTGTTGCAAAAGTTGTCTGAGTCCGGTGAGCGCGATCATTGTGCCGCTTACATTTCGGTCATTATTGACCAATTGAGAATAATTGAATCAAAGCAGAATATTACTTAAATATTGAGCAGAACCAACCAGATATATGTTGCAAATATGCTAGCTCAAGAACAAACTCAACTGATTGCGATCCTGCGATCGCTGATCGACCTGACAGAGAGCGAAGCGATTCAAACCGTTTGTTTATTTCA
>NZ_JACJPG010000591.1 GCF_014695955.1 Leptolyngbya sp. FACHB-36
CGGCAGAAATTTCTTCAGCGATTTACCGGCTTTGGGCTGGCGCTGCTGGGGGCGATTGTTCTCTACGCACCGTGGCTCGTCGTTTTGGTCAACAACGCCGATCGGGCTACTGCTACCACGGACTGGACGCGCTATGCTCCCGGTTTAGACTACCTGATCAAGCTGTGGACGCTCAGCTTTACGTCGCTGTTTCTCGATTTGGACTTTGGCTTCAACAATCCCGTCACGTATTTGCTGCGCGTGCCGATCGTGCTGCTAATTGGTGCTGCTCTCTATACGCTGTGCCGTCGCTCTGAGCGATCAGTCTGGGTTTGTGTGTTGACCTCGATTCTGGTGCCGTTTTTGGTGCTGGCGCTGCCCGATTTGCTGCTGGGGGGCAAGCGTTCTGCTGTCAGTCGCTATTTGATCTCGTGCTACCCCGGTGTGCAACTGGCGATCGCCGCCTTCTTTTCTGTGAAGCTGGCAGAAAAGGAGACGTCGCCTCAGTCGGCTGCACCTCTGTGGCGTGGCACCTTGGCGCTGCTGCTAACGGCTAGCGTTGTGTCTTGCACGGTTAGCGCGCTGTCGTTCACCTGGTGGAACAAGGACCTGAGCTACTTCAATGCCGAAACGGCTCGCCGAATCAACGCTGTGCCATCCGCGATCGTGGTCAGCGATATCGGCAACGACTTCACAAATACAGGCGACCTGATCTCGCTCAGCTATCTACTGAAGCCGGATGTAAGGCTGCTACTGCTAAAGGAGGCGGCTTGGGTTCAAACTACAGAATTCAGCGAGCAAATTAAAGGGTCCACACCGATCGTCTTTCGCCCGTCTCAACGACTGCGGGAGTCCTTAAAGCCCAATGCTCTGACGCCATTTCTTCCCGAAGCCCACGTCTGGCGCTTGAGTCAGTGAACCTGCGCCATCTGGCTGCGTGATCGCACTCCAATCTCTGCGCCTCTGCGCTGCTGTGGTTTGCTTACCGTCTCATTATTGGAAAACTGCGTTTTAAAGGTTCTCCACCTGGCGTGAGCGGGCGATCGTAAGCTCACCCAAACGGTGTAGCGGGTTAATGAACCCGTGATCACGGTAGAGATCTCATGCTCCATCAGTTCACAGGCAGACTGAAAGGCTTCCGAGCGCGATCGAGCATTGAATTCGTATGCCAGTTCATACAGGTCATCCCCGTAGCGCATTCCCTGCCGCATCCCATCACCAAACCAGAAGTTAAAGCGGTGAATTAAGCCCTCTGCAAGTAGCACGGGGAGGACGCTAAGAGGCTCGGCCTGAGTAGAGGCGTCTACCTCTACGTCCGGTTTCAACAGCGAGTCCTTACTCGTTAGGTTCAGCATCGGGATATGTATCCTAATCACAAATCGGGTATACAGAGTTACAAGGTGGGACGATTGCGTCAGGCTTCGGCAACCAATATAATCATTTAAGTTTGAAGGGGAGTAGCTGCTGGTAAAATCCAGCTCACCTGAATCAACACGCTGGCGATGAGCCTGGTTCAGGTGACAAATAGCGCACTTAGCTGTCCAAACCGTATCTTTCAGTAGTATTGCTGGCGTGGCTTTGAGTCATCACTGCCTGAGGGCGGATGTTCGCCACGTATCGGTTACGACCTCTGGCTAGTTGCGGACTAAAATTTGTAAGCGAGACCTTCACTGAGTTCACTTCTGTAGTGAGCTTGGTGAGGTGTACGCCGTCATCAAGCTCACTCAGGTAGCGTTTAGAGATCCTGAGGAGCCTGAAGATATGTTGACTGCATTTACCGCTGGCTTGCTGCTAATTACCGTCTCTGAACTGGGCGATAAGACGTTCTGCATCGCCATGCTTCTGGCGATGCGGCACTCGCGGCGTTTAGTGTTTGCAGGGGCTGTAGCGGCACTGGCAGCGATGACGGTGCTGTCGGTGCTGCTGGGGCAAATGCTAAGTTTCCTGCCCCAGACCGTCCTACACTATGCGGAAATTGTGCTGTTTATTGGATTTGGATTCAAACTGCTGCTAGAGGCGCGACGGATGCCAACTGCTAGCGCCTGTGAGGTGGATGAGGCAGAGGAGACGATCGACCAGTCGTTTCGCTCGGCAGCAAAGCGCGGGATGAAACGCAGTATTGTGCTTCAGTCATTTACGCTGACTTTTATGGCAGAGTGGGGCGATCGAACGCAGTTTGCCACAGCTGCCCTCGCCGCTTCCAACAATCCCTGGGGAGTAACCGCAGGCGCGGTCCTAGGACATGCGATTTGTGCCGCGATTGCGGTGCTAGGAGGACGGCTAATCGCAGGATACCTGTCGGAACGTCTGCTAACGGCGCTGGGGGGCGGGCTGTTTATCCTGTTTGGCATTGTTGCGATGGTGGAGGGTGCGTAATAGTGGCGATCGACTTCCTGATGCATCTATGATGAATGCGGTGACATCTGCTATGATGTAATACCGTCTGGAGAGATGGCTGAGTGGTCGAAAGCGGCAGATTGCTAATCTGTTGTATGGCAGGTAACTCCATACCGAGGGTTCGAATCCCTCTCTCTCCGTCCAGCATCTTGCTGATGCCCCATTCCAATCATCGTTTGGTTTGCTGTACCGATCGAGGTGCTGCGGTTAAGTACTGTAGCCACCGGAAGCGTGAGCCGATCAGGTTCAGGTCCAAATCAGTTGTTTCTGAATTAAGCTCCACCTGGACCGTTTTGCCCTTGAGCCTGAGTCTTCGACCTTAGAAGCAAAACGGTCCACCATTTTGCTCGAAGTTTTTAGTTCTGAAGGCGGCACATGGAGTTCTGAAGGGGAATGATGAACTTTTTTGCTCGAAATTCCGAGTTCTGACGCCGATCGACGCGGTGTAAAAGCTGAGCGATCGATGTTCCTGATAATTAATCTGCCATCAGCCGTTGCGTAAGCTGAATCTTTATTAAGTTTCAGCGATATGCGCGACCACACTCCAAGCCTTCAGCCGCTTTCGTTGTTTTTCATACGGCATCCTATCCCTATAATCTGAAATACTGTGGACTATTGAAGGTTTAGCGTGCTCATGAATCGCGTATCTGCAACCCGTTTTCGGCTAACTAAGGCGATCGCCCTGGGACTCGCAGCGTTGACCACTGGGTTCCTGGCGTCTGCCTGCCAGGAATCGGCTCCCCCCGCTGCAACGGAAGGCGGTACCGCCTCACCGGGTGCGTCTCCGGCTTCTAGCAGCACAGCAGGCTTGAAGATTGGCTCGCTGCTGCCTGCAACTGGCGATTTGGCATCGGTTGGGCAGGCGATGTTGGCGTCGGTGCCCATGCTTGTAGAAACGGTTAACCAGTGCGGCGGCGTCAACGGTGCTCCGGTGTCGCTAGTTTCTGTGGATGACCAGACCGACCCGACCGCAGGCTCCGAAGGCATGACCAAGCTGGCAGAAGTGGATAAAGTCGCAGGCGTGGTCGGCTCGTTTGCCAGCAGCGTGTCTACAGCAGCCCTGCCGATCGCCATTCGCAACAAGGTGATGCTGGTATCTCCTGGAAGCACGAGTCCTGTGTTTACCGATCGCGCTAAAAAAGGCGAATTCCAGGGCTATTGGGCACGCACCGCTCCACCAGACACCTATCAGGCGCAGGCGTTGGCGACGCTGGCAAACGAACGCGGCTTGAAGCGGGTCGCGACGATCGTGATTAACAACGACTACGGCGTTGGCTTTGAGAGGCAGTTCGTCGAAGCGTTCAAAAAGCTGGGCGGCACCGTGACCAACGAAGCCAAGCCAACCCGCTACGACCCCAAAGCCACCACGTTTGAAACCGAAGCCCAAGCGGCGTTTAGCGGCAAGCCGGACGGAGTGGTTGCGGTTGCCTATGCAGAAACCGGAGCGCTGCTGCTGAAGACCGCCTATCAGCAAGGCTTGAGCAAGGGTGTACAGGTGTTGCTGACCGATGGCTCTAAGTCGGACCAGTTCCCGGAGCAAGTCGGCAAGTCGGGTGATGGAAAGTACATTCTGACGGGGGCGATCGGCACGATTCCGGGCGCGGATGGCAAGGCGCTGGAAACGCTGACCAAACTGTGGCAGGCGAAGTTCAACAAGCCGCCAGCCGAATACGCTGCTCAAGGCTGGGATGCAGCGGCACTGCTGGTTCTGGCGGCTCAGGCGGCGAAGTCCAACACGGGTGAAGCCATCAAGGGCAAGATCCTTGACGTTGCCAACGGACCCGGTAAGGACGTGTCGGATGTGTGCGAAGGTCTGAAGCTGCTGCAAAACGGCGAGGACATTAACTACCAGGGAGCCAGCGGCAATGTGGACATTGACGAGAATGGCGATGTATCAGGCGTGTATGACGTTTGGCAGGTTGAGGACAGCGGCAAGCTGAAGACGGTCAGCAAAGTGAATCCTAAGTAGCGATCGTGAACTGCATACAGCGACGGGGAAGGTAGCGAACAGCGAATAGCTGTGCAATAGCTATTCGCTATCACTAAGTGGCTCTGGGGCTACAGTTGACGATCGACTTCAACCGCAGCGCGAACGCAGCCGTAAGCAGCGTTAGCACTCCAGAAACCCAAAACGGCGTGCTGTAGCTGACGCTGACAAGCAGCCCGGCTACAGCAGGACCCAAGGCGTTTGAGATACTGAGAAACGAGGCATTGATGCCTAAAATTTCTCCCTGTTCGCGATCGCCGCTGTTGGTTGATAGGATGGCATTCAGCAACGGCAGCGGAAAGGAATTCGTGATGCCGAGAACGCCTGCCAATATCACAAACGCTGACAGCATCGGAAACAGCGGAATCAGAAAAAAAACCGCTGCGCGTCCGGCGATCGACGCGGCAAGAATATCCGCAAGATTGAACCGTCGCGTTAAGGGTTCAACCGCGAAAATTTGCGTCACTACCCCTACAACTCCAATAAATGTAAACACGATCGCCAGCATTTCTGGCGTTTGATGCAGCGTATTTAAGAAGAACGGTTGAAAGGCAAACGCAAAAATCGTAAACGTAAATCCGCTCAAAAATGTTAGAAGAAACGCCTGCCTAAGCCGAGGACGCCGAGTCGCTTCCAGAATTTTACCCAGCCGAAACAGGTCCCAGTTCAGATGAAACGTTTGTCGCTGCGGCAGAGTTTCCCCTAGCAGCCACACAGTCAGCACTACCGCGATCGACGCAAAGATTGCACCTGCAAAAAAGCTCATACCGAGTGGGGTAACGCCCGGAACAGGTGGCAACTGTTGAGCCACGTAGCTAATAGCAGGACCCATCACAAATCCCAGTCGAAAGGCGGCATCCAACAGCCCAAAGGCTCTTGGTCGCTGCTCTGCCGTGGTCGTGTCGCTGATAATTGCCGTGGCGATCGACGTGTTGCCGCCTGTCAATCCGTCAAGGATACGGGCAATAAATAGCAGACTGGCGATCGAGGTGAAGCTAGCAAGCAGATTCGCCGCCACCGTTCCCACCAGACTAATCACGAGCAGCGGTTTGCGTCCAAACACGTCAGACAAGCGCCCTAAAACTGGCGTTGCAAAGAACTGCGCTACGGCATAGCCCGACACTAGCAAACTCGCTTGAAAATCATTCAGCCCAAATTTTTGAGCGTAAGGATATAGAACCGGAATAATGATGGTAAAGCTGACGGAATTGATAAAGGCAATCAGCGCCACAATCCAAAATTTCAGGGGCAGATTAAACTTCGCCTTCAGGGTTCTAATGAACTGCATTGACCAATGTAGAGAGTGTGAATCAAAGGACGCTCTCGAAGAACCCGCTGTAGCGAGGTGTTCGGCTCGGACCCAGATCGAGAGTATACGACTGTTTGGCAGATTGAGCGACGGCTCAAACGCTTAACGCACAGGCACGATCGCGCTTGACCAGCCACGGCTTGCCACCGTTCTCTCTCTGGAACGAGTATGATTTGAGTCAACGTTCGTGACACTGAATAAAGCTGCTCAACTGACCAAGAGGTGGACGATGCTGTGCGTTGATGAGTTGCTGAATCTGGAATTGTTTCAGGCGCTACCGCAAGAGCGCCTGGACTGGATGTGCGATCGAGCAAAAGCCATTGATGTGAAGACTGGCGACGTGTTGGTGCACGAAGGCGATTCCTCCCTAGGATTTTTCTTGCTGCTGTGCGGCTCCATAGGCATCACCCGCAAAAGCGAAGGGATCGAAATGCCATTAGGTCAGCACGACGCCCCAGCATTTTTTGGCGAGGTCCAAGTGCTGACCGATCAGCCCGTGCCCGTAACGCTGCGCGCCCTCAGCGACTGTCGGCTGTATCAGCTTTCCGCTGATGATTTCCTGACGCTTCTGCACGACTGCCGCACCTTTGAGCGGATTATCTTTCAAACCGTCGAAAAACGAATGCGCGGCTTGGAGTCGTTTATCCGAGGCCGGGAAAAAATGGCGGCGTTGGGGACGCTGGCAGCAGGATTAGCGCACGAACTCAATAATCCAGCGGCAGCGCTGGTCCGCGCGCTTAAAGACATTACGCCCGCGCTACTTGAGCTACAGCGAATGAACTTGGTGTACGGACAGCACCACGTAGACGAGGAGCATACGAAGCAATGGCTCAGCGCTAGAGACAAAGGCTATGACACGATCGTCCACAAGCGCATTGACCCGATGACGCTGGGCGATCAAGAAGATAAACTGCTTGACTGGCTAGAAGAGTACGGCGTGGAGAATGCTTGGAAAATAGCAGAGCCGCTGGCGGAAGCAGGCATGGACGTGGAAACCCTGGAGCAGTTAACGGCGCGCTGGCAGGATGAGCCAACCGAACTGCGGGATATGGGAGTCCGCTGGCTGGCGCTGTCGTTTGAGGTCATGTCGATGGTGACGAGCGGCTTACGAGGTGCCGAGCGAATTGCGCAACTGGTGCATTCAATGAAGTCTTACTCTCATCTGGATCAGGGCGCTCGCCAGCTTGTGGACGTACATGAAGGCTTAGAGGATACGATTCGCCTGTTCTCGTACAAGCTAAAGCACGGTGTCGAGATTCGGCGATCGTATGCGTCAAATCTGCCCAAAATTTGGGCATACGGCAGTGAGTTGAATCAGGTGTGGACAAATTTACTCGACAACGCCATTGATGCAATGAATGAGAGCGGCGTTATTGAGCTTGCCACAACCGATCATGGTGATCACATTCAGGTTTACGTCACCGACTCTGGACCGGGTATTCCACCGGAAATTCGATCGCGCATTTATGAGCCATTCTTCACCACAAAGCCCGTTGGCAAGGGATCGGGTCTGGGGCTAGAGATGGTTCGCCGCATCGTTGAAAATCGGCATCAAGGCACCATTACGCTAGAGTCGCAGCCTGGCAAAACCCAGTTCATTGTCTGCTTACCCGTTAGTCATTAACTTGCAGAAGTAGAGATTGCGCTTATCCCTGGGTCTCACTGAGTAGCCAATTTACAAATTGGTATACCGGGAAATTTCGGTTGCCAAATCCTTGGCTACGATCGTTAACCAATGCACGGGTTAGCGATGGAACTATGAAGGAGATAAAGCCGAAGCTTTTACCAACGCTGCTATGCCTCGTCGTGGTCGGACTAACCGCAGCGTTTCTTCCCTACCCAGGGTTTAACAGCGGCGTCACGGTACTTGAGAGCGATTTTACAGAGGCAGACCGAACTGTTGAGTAATCCTTGAGATCTAGCTGCTGCTAGAGGACGATCGCTCCTCGTATTGTCTAGACTCGAAGCACAGCAACGGTAATTCAAGACACATGAACAATCCAATCGTGACGCTATTCCTGCTGGGGATATTTTTGCTGCTGATTGTCTCTCCATTTTCTCTGCTGGCGATCGTGATGCTGTTTCTCGCGGCGAGTCTACTGGTCTGGATGGTGTCGATCGTCGTAGGCAGTTTGTTCTCTAGCCGCAATCCACAGAAGCAGGAATAGAGTATGTCTAGAGTCATCCTGAGACGAGTTGGGCTGGTTCTGGTCGTCGCAGTGCTGATGGTTCTGGCACTGCAAGGTCGATCGGCGGCTCAATCCACAATTAACTTGCAAGCGGACATATTCCAACTGCGGCAGCAGGTCAACCAGCTTCAGGCACAAGTCTCCCAACTGAGCCGACCCAATTATTCTGCGCCCAGAGGCGGCACTGCCCCTAGAGGCAGTGCGCCCACATCCCGCCCTCGTAGTCCGGAGCTTTCGGACGCAGACATTGTCGATCGCTTAGCGATATTGGCGATCGAAGCCAAGGACCGCCTGAATGCGCTAGAGCAACGGGTAACGAAGCTAGAACGATCGAAGCCGCAGGCTAGGTAAAGGACAGGGCGATCGCATCTTAATCGCGGCGAGGACATTTTTGCGACACATACGCTGCTACCCGTTTCGTCACCGCTTAGCAGCACATGCGCTGATTGCAGCTAGCCTTCCCTAGAGGAGTTTGAATACAGAAGTCTTCTCGATAATGTCTTGTGGCACGACATCGTGAGGCAAAATTCGCGGTAATACAGCGTTTTTCTACCTGGTGAGGTACGTTCTGGCTCTCAGAACCTTTGTCGTTCAGGGAATTTAATGCGCTTCATCGGCTTAGAAAACGCTGTACTCTCAGCGGGCGAATATCCAGAAAAGAAGTTTACGTAATATCCCTATTTGGGTATTACCTAGACTTCTTTTCTGTGTAATAAGTTGTTAAACAGATCTCCTTTCATTCTTATTCGTCCAATTACTTCAGTGGTTTTAATAAAGAAGATTATTTCAGCGTTAATTGCAACTGGTCTTGTTACCGGAACCGTTTATCTTGGAATTCAATCTGGGAAAGATAATCGGTTTGTAGTTTGGTTTGGTATTGCCTCTGCTACCGCCGCTCCCATTGGTCTAGCCTTATTTAGTTATGCAATTAGCCGTTCTGATGATGAAATCATACAGCGACTTTCCAAAGTTCCAGAGATCGAAAGATTAATTGAGCAAGCTAAAACACAAGAGGAAAAGATCCAAGTTCTCGAAGCAGAACGTTCACGGCTTGCGGAAATTGTAAAAATTGAATCGCGACGACAAGCAGCTTTGGATAGGATAGATAGCTTAGAGCGTGATGCTGTCAGAATTTTAGCTGAACTCGAAAATCTAGATAGAGAATTGGTTTTAATAGATGAGCAGGTTGTCAAAAGCGCTATCAGTGAAGAAATTCGACGTCTAAGAGAGCGTGTAAAAGCTCGTGAAGATGGAGATGTTATCCTTCGACTTGGTTCTAGAGTTTATCGTATTGATCGAGATATCATCAAAGCATTACCTTTTGGGCTGGGGAACCCATTAATTGCATACTTCCGAATTGCAGGAAAGCTGAAGAAGACATTACTACCGAAAATACGCCGATAAACAGATATGTAGTACTATTTTACCTTTGTAAGTTTTGCACACTTTCAGTTCTGTCTAACAATTGCAGGGCAACGGATTGAAGGAAGCCGCTGGTGCTGAGTTGAAGTTCTTGGCAGCCGCTGACCGCAAGCGTTAGCATGCTTGTGTTATTTGTAATAGCAAGCTGAAGGTTATCTGTTGATATTTTAGACAAGCTACGTTGAGACACCTCTAAAAAGTAGATCGAGGGCGCGGCGGACATGGGCTGTCCATGATTCAGAGTTTGGTTGAAAGATGAGTGCATAAAGCATAATGCCACTCATGGAGTCAAAGACCAATCCAGGATCTAAATCTTCTTGAAGTTCGTTTCTCGCCTTTGCTCGTTCCAAGACAACTGCAAAAGCTTCTCGTCGAGGTTGCATGTATTTTGTCCAATAGATCTCGGCAAATTGAGCATTACTTGAAGCACTGCTGATAATCATGGCAGCAGTTTGTCTACCCAGAGGGCTGAGCGTAACCTGTGCTGCATTCTCGATCAATACATCCAGATCATCCCAAAAACGACCTGTATCAGGAATAACCACATCTTGCCGGAGGCTTTCGATCGCATCCGCAACCAATTCCGCTTTTCCACTGTAGCGACGGTAAATAGTAGTCTTGCCCACACCCGCACGAGCGGCGATCGCATCAATGCTCATCGCCTCAAAACCAACCTCTGCTAGCAGTTCTAGAGTAGATTGCAGCATCGCTTGATGAGATTGAGTGCTACGAGGTCTTCCCGGTAATTTTTTATTGATCTCGTTCATCAATGCTAATATGATATTACGAAACTACTTCGTATCGAAAATCATGGGCAAGCTTACTCGTCCTCGCTACATGGACAGAACCAGTACGCAGACCCTTCAAGAGGGTCTTAAGGAATACTATGCTTCTAACCCTCATCTCACTCCTCCCGAAACCCAACCGTCTGAATTTGCAAAAATTCTGCTAGCTCATGATGTAGGTCACGTCATCTATGGCTGCGATACAGGAATGTACGACGAAGCAAAAATTTTGCCTCTATTCTGGTGGACGAGTGAGTGTACGTTTCAACGCTTCCGTGAGATGAGAAATACACCCGCTGTCGATGTGATGTACGATGACATGATCAAAGAAAAGGGAGTGCTTTGGCTTTATAGCGAATTTATCAAAGTGATTCCTCCACTCATTCCGGAGCTAATTTCAATTTGGTTGAAAACCCGTAAACGCAGCAAACGAGTTCCTTTTTTAGAGTTTGAACCGCTACTTGATCGAACCCTGCTAGATATTCGTCAAGAGTTTGATCTTTTGCAGTTCATCAAGTAGGTAGTCGTAATCTGTGTGCCAGCAGTTTAACAACTTGCACTGATCAAAATTCTCTAGCGAAGCAGCAGCGACGCTGACTGAAGCAGACCGATCGTAAAGCCCAGAACGCCGCCCAAATTGACGATCGCTTGCAATTCGCTCTTGACAATGCCGTTGATGGCTTGCTCTAGCTCCTGTGGTGAGGTGGACTTAACGCGATCAATAATTACCTGATCGATGTTGAGAATGGGAATGACTTGAGCGACGATCGTCTCTAAATCCCGTTCTAAATAGCGCTCCAAAATTAGCGCCAGTTCCAGGCTCACGCTCTCAAGTGAGGCAGTCACCGCTTCCGACGATTGCAGGCGGCTCAAAATTACGCCCGCTAAATTCTCCCAATCGACCGATTTCCCTAATTCTTGTAGAAAATCTGATCCTCGGTCTTGAATATAAGTCCGTACGCTGTCGCGCAGGGTTTTTCGCAGCTGCCGCACCGTCGAGACTGGCAGATTTTGCAGCGATATATTTTGTAGCCATTCTCTTAAGCGCTGGCGCACGCTCAGCGAAGCGATCAACTCCTTGAGCCGAGTATTGCTGGCGTCTTTCTCGTCCAGGCAAAATGTCCGCAGCCGCGTCAGGGCATTGCGAACGCCAAACAAATTTGCCACAACCCAATAAGTGCCACTGGTCTTCTCGCGAAAGCCCTCGTCGATAACTTGAATATTGCGATCGGTGAGAAAATCGACCAAAATTTGCCGAATCATATCCGGCGGCAGCACGGTCTCCAGCAGCCAATCTGCCAACTTTGTTGCCTGCTCATCGCTAAGTTGAAACTCCAACAGCACTTGGTCAAAAATCTGGTTGAGCTGCGCCTCTAAAAAATCTTCGCGTCGAGCCAGCACTTTCAGCAAGCGCGGCAACGACTCTCCCAGCAGATCTCGTAGAACGTTCGCCAGAATCCTGGCAGTTCTAGGATTCTTGTCGGTCTGAATCTGTTCCAGACCCAGCTTCAGCAGCCACAGAATCGCTGCCTGGACGCGATCGGTTTGCAGCAGCCGCCGCGCCAGATTTTGCAGCTCCTCTGGCGTCAGCAGCGACCCCATAATCGTGTCAGAAATCCGCTTCGCCAGTCGCTCTTGATTGCGCGGAATCAGTCCCGGCGTAAAGGGTAACTGCCGCCCACCCACATAGAGGGAACGATACGGACGGAACAGCATTTTGATGGCGATATCGTTGGTGAAGTAGCCGATGACACCGCCAACTACAGGAGGACCGACAAAGAGCCAGAGGGTAGGGAGTTCCAAGGGAATAACAAATTTTGAGTTGTTAGTGACTCGTTATTAGTCTTTTAGCTGCGTCTAACAACTAATCACTACCGACTAATAACTACTTGGTGAGGACCAATACTCCCATCGTACCGCCCGCGATGGGGTAATGTGTAGCCGTAGAAAAGCCCGCGTCCAGAGCGAGTTTGACCTGTTCTGCTCCGGTTGGGAATTTGTCAAGGCTGGGAGCAATGTAGGCGTATTCTTGAGTAAACCCAAGCTGTTTGGCAGTCGGAACAACGATTGTATCCAAATACCACTGTTGAAAGGTCTGCACTAAAGGACTGCTGGGATGATTGAAATCGAGAATAGCCGCGGTGGCAGCAGGCTTGAGAACACGATAGATCTGCTTCAGACTGCGCGGAATGTCAGTGACGTTGCGGAGTCCGTAGCCCATCGTCACCGCGTCGAAGTAGCTGTCGGAAAATGGCAGTTCTAAGGCATCGCCTTCTAACCAGGTAATTGCCAGGGGACGATGCTGCGTGCGCTCACGCGCGATCGCCAGTTGCGCTGTAGAAAAATCAACGCCAATCACGTGTCCGCTGGGTCCCACCTGCTGCGCTAGCATCTGCGCCAAATCGCCACTGCCGCAGCACACATCCAAGCAGGTATCTCCCGCCTGTGCACGGCTCCACTTGACCGCCATCCGCTTCCAAATGCGGTGCTGTCCCAGACTCAGCCACGTGTTCAACTGGTCATAAACGGGAGCGATGCGATCAAATAACTGACGAACCTGATCAGACGAAGTCATGGTTAAACGACTGAAAAATGGACAATAACAGACGCCGCAAACTGCGCCTGTCTCTATCTTCACCCTGTCGGTCCATAAAAGTGCGCCACGCGCTGCTTCAGCAATTGCGGCTCTAGTTCAGCATCAAACCCGCCCTCGCGCTGGTGAATCAGGTCTGCCCACGGCAGAATTTGAGTCGAGGTCTGCAATTTTTTCACCAGATTTTCGACGCGTCCGATCGGTCTAGCAGGCACTCCCGCGACAATATCCCCCTCTGCCACATCTTTTGTGACGACGGCTCCTGCCGCCACAATCGCGTTGGGACCAATGGTGACATTTGGCAGCACAATCGCGTTAAAGCCGATGAACACATTGTCTCGAATGTCGATTTTGCCAACGGAATCCAGCTTTGCGTTGTACGCTCGGTTCAGCATCGCGATCGACCCATCGTGCCCGATCAGCGTACAGCTAGAGAAGTGCACGTTGTTGCCGATGCGGACGTACTGCGGATCGGTAAACACCGTTGAGGTGAGAATGCTGCAATGTTCCCCGATCGCGTACAGATTTCCGTGCCGCCGCAGGTACTCGGCGTACTCGTCGCCCATCGGCTTGCAGAGTTTGACATACAACCCGTGGAGTTTTCCGTAGCGTAAGGCGATCGTCCGAACCAGATGAGTGACTACTGCTTGCATGATTGGGATAGTTTTGGGTTATCAACGGGCGCTGATGAGCACAAGCGCAAGTTGTTGTCCGGCAAGGTGCAGCATCATCAACTCGTCCTCGCGCAGGGTGCAGGGCTGCTTCCACTGCAACGACAGCACCGCTAGTACTTGCTTCCGGTAGCTCACGGGAACGACTAAGTGCGCCTGCGTCCCTGATGCCGTGTAATGTTCGACGCTGCTCAACGTGCTATCTGCTGGAATATTGACCGATGCCTGCATGGTCCCCGACGCGATCGCGGACTGAACTAAGGGGTCGTCTGCCAGCCAATTTTGAGCGGTGCCGTTCGCGCTGTAAATGCTTTGTGTCGCCGTCAGTTTTGTGTCGCTCACACGTTGCAGGATGCAGCAATCAGCATGAACGATTGAGCCAAACGCGGCTGCAATTGGGGCAAGACTGTCTTCACCATTGACGGCTTCATGGGCAGTCTGCACAATAATCGAAAGCAACGAGGTCTGCGCCTGCGATCGCCGCAGTTCTTCGGTACGCTGTTTTAGCAACTCGTAAGTCTCAGCGGCTCGTTGCACAACAGCTTTAAGTTCGTTCGGGTCCCAAGGCTTGGTGATGTAGCGGTAGACCTGTCCAGAATTAATCGCTTCTACGAGGTCTTCCACATCGGTGAAGCCCGTCAGAATGATCCGCATCGTATCGGGAAATTCTGGAACAGTGCGGCTGAGGAACTCCGTTCCCTTCATCTCTGGCATCCGCTGATCAGAGATAATTACGGCAACTTCTCCCTCAGTCGCTAGCAGTTCTAGAGCGTGGATGCCACTCTCTGCCTTGAGAACCTGAAAATCTCGGCGGAAGGTGCGGTAGAGCAGATCTAGATTATCTGGCTCATCATCCACTACCAGCATCTTGGCTTTTTTGGGTCGTTCCAGGCTGGTCAATTGGCGATTGACGGTATCTAGCTCAGGAATAGCGTAGGTCATAAATAGATCCTTCAGGAGAAAACACGGCGATCGCTTGCCTCAAGATAGGGCATATGCAATCCAAAGCGTGCAGCGAAGCAATTGACGGCAAGTCTAGCAGGTATCACTGGACAGAACCGCCGGGCGCTATGAGCGATCGCGGTTGCATTCCTAGTCTTGCCACGTTAGACCTATTTCTAACTCTCGCTCCAAAAGTTCCACAACAGAGCCACTTACCGCACATCGGCAGGCTCAATAGCCTCCTGCCAATAGGAGACGGCTGACTCCTCTAATTCTGGTTGAAGCACCCACACCATTGACTCCGATGCATCGGATGTCAGCGTTGCTGCATGGGCTGGATTGCTGACATAGCCAATGTAATTTCCCATCAGAAAGTAAACAGCTACCATTGCAGCGGCTGAGAACGCAACAAGTGTTCCAGCTAGCATCAGCGAAAATTCACGACGATCGACTGCCTGCTGCATCAAATGCAGCGACCAGGCGACTAGAGCGATGACGATAGCAAGGATGGAAATTAACATAGTTAACACATTGTAACATCTGCTCTAGAAATGGCATCCCTTTACTGAGCCGCAGTGGCAAACGCCACAACGCAGATTTTGCTATCGGAACGAGTGTGCTCGGACGGGAACATTATGCTCAGATAAGTAAGATTTGATTTGAGCAACCGTTAACGTTCCGTAATGTAGCAGCGATGCTAGCAGCGCTGCTTCCGCTTTGCCCTGCGTCAGCGCCGCATGAATGTGCTGGCAGGTGCCTGCGCCACCAGAAGCGATGACTGGGATTTGCACTCGCTCAGCGATCGTTCGAGTTAGGTCCAAGTCATAGCCTGCTTGGGTTCCATCGGCGTCCATGCTAGTGATCAGCAATTCTCCGGCACCGCGCTGCTCGACCTCCTGTGCCCAAGCGATCGCGTCCAGTCCGGTGTTTTCTCGTCCGCCGCGCACATAAACATCCCAGCCCGGATTCTGCGGGTCAGGACGCCGACGCGCATCAATCGCGACTACAATACACTGCCGCCCGAAGCGATCGCTGGCGCGGTTAATCAAGCTCGAATCGCGAACAGCAGCCGAGTTAATGCTGACTTTATCGGCTCCGGCTCTTAACAATTGTTTAATGGTTTCTAAGTTTTGAATGCCGCCGCCGACGGTTAGCGGAATAAACACCTGCTCTGCGGTGCGATACACCACATCAAAAATAATGCCGCGGTCCTCATGGGTCGCTGTAATGTCCAGAAACACGAGTTCGTCTGCTCCGGCTTGGTTGTAAACCTGCGCGAGTTCGACGGGATCGCCTGCGTCGCGCAAATTAACAAAATTCACGCCCTTGACGACTCGTCCGGCTTTGACATCTAAACAGGGCAGAATTCGCTTAGCTAACATGGGAACTCCGGAAAAAACCGCTGAGACACTGGATTGTAGCGTTCAATACTGCTAATCATTGCAGGCTAACCCAGGAGTTTTAAGGTTCTGTTTCGTCAGCGGCTGAATCGGGTACACGACGCTGATACACTGGGGTTTGGTCTATAGTCTTGGAATTACGATGGAAGTCGGTCAGAAAGTTCGCGTGCGTCGATTGCGCGATCGCGTCTCAGCGGTCATCATTAAAAAACTCGGTCAAGTGGGCACAATCCGCGACTTTAGAATGACCGATGGCAGCGGAGTTGGCGTCCTAATTCAGTTTGAGGATCAGTCCGCCACCTGGTTTTTTGAGGACGAAGTGGAGTCAGTGTAGGCGTTCAAGGGCTAGGTTTATGGTGATTTGGTCACTCAGCGGTTAGCATTCCTGCAACTAAACCACAATCAGTTGGTTAACGACTAAAACGAGATCGCTACCATAGGAGACAGTGATCCATCGCTGAGCGTATTGCGTCAGTCAGGAGCTTTGCGAATCACTGACTTGTTGCACCGTTTGGCTTGGGACGCTAAAAATATGGCTTTAATTTTGACGTTTTTAGGAAAAGGCGGCGTTGGGCGATCGACGATTGCGCTCGCCGCCGCGAAGCGATTTGCACGTCAGGGCAAGCGGGTTTTGTTTGCAGGACAGGATGCTGGACCCGCGTTGGGGCTGCTGTTGGGGATAACCCCCAGCGCTGATCCGCAGGAGCTTGAACCCAATCTACAGGTGGTGCAGTTCCAGACGACGACACTGCTGGAGCGCAGTTGGGAAGATGTCAAAAAGCTAGAGGCGCAGTACCTCCGCACGCCGTTCTTTAAAGATGTGTATGGGCAGGAACTCGGTGTGCTACCGGGAATGGACAGTGCTCTGGCGCTGAATGCCATTCGGGAGTACGACAGCAGCGGCAGCTACGATGTCATCGTGTATGACGGATCAGGTGACCAGACAACACTGCGAATGCTGGGAATGCCAGAAATCGCTAGTTGGTACGTGCGCCGATTCCGCAACGTGTTCGCTGACTCTGACTTGGGCAAAACGGTGTCGCCGTTTATCCAGCCGATCGCGGCTGCCGTGCTAAACGTTAACTGGTCGGGCGATATGTTCAATCAGCCCGTGGCGCAGCAAGCGAACAATCTGCTAGAACAGGGACGCGCCGCGATCGCCGACCCCAACCGCATCGCTGCCTATTTGGTAACGACGAGCGATGAAGCCGAGATTGCCACAGCAAAATACCTGTGGGGTAGTGCGCAGCAAGTCGGTTTAACCGTGGGCGGCGTGATTCTCAACCGTGCCAGCGGCAGCGACAATCTCTCTGAGGCATTTGCGCCACTGACGGTTCACGCGGTACCAACGCAAGCCGTCAACGACTGGCAACCGCTGATCGACGCGCTACCTGATTTTGATCAGGCGACGCAGGTTCCTCGCCCGATCGCGGTTAACGTGGCAGAGCGCAAAGTTAGCTTGTTCCTGCCGGGCTTTGACAAAAAGCAGGTGAAGCTGACCCAATCTGGACCTGAAATTACGATCGAGGCAGGCGACCAGCGCCGCAATGTGTTTCTACCCGATGAGCTTCGCGGACGCGCCGTGACGGGTGCTAAGTTCCAAGACAATTTTTTGATCATCTCGTTCTAACTTGGTGAACTGCGATGCCTGACCTGAATTCTTCTCCAGCCGAACCGATCGTAGAAGCCGGGGCAGACGAACCCTCCGACATCGACGCATCAACCACTCAAGGATCGGCTGTCCGGCAAATCTTAGGGATGCGCGGTGCGAAAGCAGGCGACACCTCGATTTGGAAAATCCGGCTGCAATTGATGAAGCCGATTACCTGGATTCCGCTGATGTGGGGCGTGATCTGCGGGGCAGCGTCCTCTGGCAACTACACTTGGACGCTAGAAAACGGCTTGATTTCTGCCGCCTGTATGCTGCTGGCGGGTCCGCTGCTGGCAGGTTATACCCAGACCGTCAATGAGCTTTACGATCGCGACATCGACGCCATCAACGAACCTTACCGTCCGATTCCCTCTGGCGCGATTTCGCTGCCTCAAGTGGTGACACAGGTGTGGGTGCTGCTGATTGCGGGCATTGGGCTAGCGTTCACGTTGGATCGCTGGGCAGGACACGAGTTCCCCACCATTACTGTCATGGCGATCGGCGGCTCCTTTCTTGCCTATATCTACTCGGCTCCACCATTAAAACTGAAGCGGAACGGCTGGTTGGGCGGCTATGCCTTAGGGGCTAGCTACATCGCTATTCCCTGGTGGACGGGACATGCCCTGTTTGGTGATTTGAACTGGACGATCGTCTTGCTAACGCTGTTCTACAGCTTGGCAGGCTTGGGAATTGCTGTGGTCAACGACTTCAAGAGCGTTCAGGGCGATCAGCAACTGGGTCTAAAATCGCTGCCGGTCATGTTCGGAGTCATGACTGCCGCTTGGCTTTGTGTGTTGATGATCGATATCTTTCAAGCAGGCGTGGCGGCTTATTTGATTCGGATTCATGAGAATCGGTACGCGGCGATTCTGCTGCTGCTGATCATTCCGCAGATTACCTTTCAGGATATGTATTTCCTCCGCAATCCTCTAGAGAACGACGTGAAATACCAAGCCAGTGCCCAACCCTTTCTGGTACTTGGCATGTTAGTAACGGCATTGGCGCTGGGACAGGCAGGTGTTTAATCACTAATTCAGTTAAATAAGCTACACACTTCCAGGCAACGGTTGTGCCACTGTGACGGAGGAATTGATGCGATACGGTTGAACTTTAGGGGATTCGGAGTTTAACGTGGTCGTGTGATTTCGATCTGGATCGATAAGGGCTTCTGCTAACAAATTGGACACGGTAGGATTTCAGGTGCTCTGGGACAAGCATCTAACCTAAATCCCGTACAATAAGGACCAATAATTGCTGGGTGGTGGTGAGGCGCAGGTGGAAAACTTTCTTTCAAAGCTAAAAAACATCTCAACTCGATTTAATGGTTCAGGCTCACTACCATCCGATACTCTGCGAAACGAAATTTCGTCTCGTCATTTATCTGAATCTGAGTCGCAAGTTCCGGCGCGATCGCGCAATCAACGGCGTTCCGGCAAGCTAAAGCAAGTCCTCACGCCTCTGCGTCAACTGCTGCCGCGGACACCGCTGTATCGCAACCGTCGCTTCTGGCTGCTGCTGCTGCTGGGAGGTGGGGGAGGTGTGCTGGCATGGGGCTATTGGACGATCGAGCGCAGCCTGCCCAACACCGCAGATATTTCTAGCTTTGTTCGCGATCGCACCCTTACCATTCGGGCAGCCGATGGCTCCGTGCTTCAGCAGCTAGGACCCGCGACTCGCGACAAGTTGACCTATGCAAAACTTCCCGCTCGCGTCGTCAAAGCCTTTGTTGCCGCTGAAGATCGGCGGTTTTACCAACATAACGGCGTAGATTACCAATCGATCGTTCGAGCGCTTGCCTCAAACCTGGTCGCACGAGACGTGGTAGAAGGTGCCAGCACAATCACGCAGCAGCTCGCGCGGGTTGTCTACCTAAACCAAGAGCGCAGCATGTGGCGCAAACTGCAAGAAGCGTTTCTGGCTCAGAAAATTGAGCGAGAACTGAGCAAGCCGCAGATTTTAGAGAAGTACCTGAACCTGGTGTACCTAGGGTCAGGTGCTTATGGCGTTGCGGATGCTGCCTGGGTCTATTTTGGTAAAACAGTTGATCAACTGACCCTTGCCGAAACCGCGATGATCGCAGGCTTACCTCCTGCACCAAGCGAGTACTCACCGATCGTCAACCGCAAATCTGCCGAGGAGCGTCGCGGCATCGTGCTGGACCGCATGGTCGAGCAAGGCTATATCTCTTCGGCTGAAGCAGAGGCAGCGCGTGCGCAGCCAATCACGCTGAATCCAAAGGTGCCCAAGAAGCTCTACAGCGATACGCCATACTTCACCAGCTTTGTGCAGCAGGAGTTGCCCAAATATGTCTCGAAAGAGCAACTTGAGATTGGAGGATTGACGGTAGAAACCACGCTGCATCCTCAGTGGCAGAAGGCAGCCGATCGAGTTGTCAGAAATGCGGTGCAGAATGCAGGACCCAGCGAAGGGTTTGGACAGGCAGCATTAGTCGCAATTAACCCGCGCAATGGCGAGATCCGCGCAATGGTCGGGGGCACGGACTTTGCTAAGAGCCAGTTCAATCGGGTTGTACAGGCTCAGCGACAGCCAGGATCGTCGTTTAAAACCATCCTGTATACGACGGCGATCGCCACGGGCATGTCGCCTTGGGATAGCTACCAGGACGCCCCGCTGCGGGTAGACGGATACGAGCCACAGAACTACAGCCGTAAGTACAACGGTTGGATGTCGCTGCGGGATGCGCTGACCAGCTCAATTAACATTATTTCCGTGCGGCTGATTCTGGATGTCGGCTTTGATCCAGTGATCAACATGGCGAAAGGCATGGGGATTAAGTCGAAGCTGATGCCGACCTACTCGCTGGCGCTGGGGGCGTCAGAGGTGAACCTGTTAGAGCTAACCGGCGCCTATGGAACCCTAGCGGCTCAAGGAGAACACGTAGAATCGCATGCGATTCGCCGGATTGTCGATCGCAAGGGGCAAGTGCTTTACGACGGTGACATCAAACGCAAGCGCGTAGTCGATAAAGTCAGTGCCGCCATCATGACGTGGATGATGCAGAACGTTGTCAACAGCGGCACCGGGCGTGCCGCTCAGCTTGGTCGTCCAGTAGCAGGTAAAACGGGCACCTCTGAGAAAGCGCGCGACCTTTGGTTTGTTGGCTTTATTCCACAAGTGGTCACGGGCGTCTGGCTCGGCAATGATGACAACAGTCCGACCTATAGCTACAGCAGTACGGCAGCAACCGTCTGGCATGATTTTATGAAGGTCGTTGTTCAAAAGCTGCCTGTTGAGCAATTCCCCGACGTTCCCAAACTAGAGGGACGCAAGGGCAGCATTAAAGCCAAGAAGATCAACAATGCCCGCATCGGCGTTGGGCGCGGACCTGAACCAGAGTCCGAGGGGTATTCTGGTGGCTCAGAACGCTCTTGGGAGCGCGGCTATGATGAGCCTGCACCCGCTGCACCATCCGAGGACTACTCGCCCAGAGAAGAGGAACCCCCGGTAGAGGCTGAGGCGGCTCCAGAACCGGCTCCTGCCGATCCAGAACCGGCTCCTGCCGATCCAGAACCCGTAGCTCCGCCTCCTGAGAATACGGCTCCTGCTCCGGAACCTGCTGCAGAGCCTGCACCAGCAGCGCCTGCAGGCAACTAGTGGTCTATCAAACTACATTGGACAAGTATTTAAGAGCTAGGAAGTTGATTAGGGTTAAATTTGAGGGTCTTGGACCCATCAAAATTCTTCCGGTAGAACATTAGCAGGGCGTCTGAGACGATCGACACCCCAGGGATCTTGTTCATGGGGATCAAACCCATGAGAGATGTCCTGCTATGCTCAGTCTTGTACTCTAGCCCTAGGATTGACATCGAAAGGAGTTTAATCAATGAATCTATTAATGGAACTGGATGTATCCACTAACACTGGAATGCACTTTCCTGTATCGTTTACGCTTGTTTATGTTGTTGGTTTTATTGCAGCTGTTACGTTTGGATCGATCGCTTGGTACAACTCTAAGCGCCCAGTCGGTTGGGAAAACAAAGAGCGTCCCGACGTTGTGCCAGAAGTGAAAAAAGAGGAAAATCCTGGTCTGTAACTGCTAAGCGTTTAACGTAGAGACCCAGCGTTGGTAGACGGTGCGAATTGCTTTCAGCACAGGGGGCAAGCTAGCTTCCGTCGAACCCGTCGCTGGGTCAAGGTTTTGTAGATCTGTTAACAGGCGGGCTTCCTCAGTTGTGATTGTGCCATCGCTGTAAATCAATCCGCTGATTGCTTCTACAAGCTGCTGATAATGCTCTAAGCTCGGAGCTTCGCCTAAATAATTTTGAACCCAGCCATAGCACTCCTCGGGCTTGATGGCTCTTAGCTCATGCAGTAGCGGATAGATATCTGGCTCATCTGCGACCTTGTGCTGCGCTGCCAGACGTTGCAGATAGTCCCGCTCCTCTGGTTGAACTTTGCCGTCGATCCAGGCAGCCCCTATCAAGATCTTAATCAGCAATTTAGTGTTTGACATCGCTAGAGGTGCGGGGTGAAAGAGTACAAGCGTCTTGCAAATCTAAGACAGAGATTATCAGCTTTATTGTACTGAGCTACGCTGCTTCCTCCTCACTTTCTTCACTCCGCCGCAGCCGCACCATAAAAAATCCATCCATGTCGTGTCGATGCGACCACACCTTCACCCAGCCTTCCGAAGTGACAAATGCGGCAGGCGGCGATCGCGGATTGGGCGGTTCGATTTGCCAAGTCGGGTGACGAGCCAGAAACGCCTCAATCTGTTGCTCATTCTCGGCGGGATGCAGCGTGCAGGTAGAATACACCAGCGCACCGTCAGGTTTCACCCACGTTGCAGCATTATCTAAAAGTGCTTTCTGAAGGTCGCAGAGTTCCTGTACAGAGTTTGGCGTTTGTCGCCAACGGGCATCCGCATGACGATGCAGCGTTCCCAATCCAGAGCAGGGTACATCTAGCAGCACGCGATCGCCCAATCCGACAAACTGCGGTAAGTCCTGACTATCGCCCACGCAAGGCTTGATCGACTGCAACCCCAGCCGCTCCACGTTCTGTTGAAGTCGCTTTAGACGAGATGCCGCCCGATCGCACGCCCAGACCGTGCCGCGATCGTGCATTCGCTCTGCCAAATGCAGCGTTTTTCCGCCCGGAGCTGCGCAGGCATCGATGACAACGCTTCCCGGCGGCGGGTCCACCAGATAGCTAACCAGTTGAGCGCTGCTGTCCTGCACCATCCACCAGCCGTCTTCGTAGCCGGGTAGTGCCTGAAGCGCCCCGACAGGACCGGACAGCCGCAGTGCGTCGGGTAAATGCGGCACACGGTGCACCTCGATGCCTGCCGCTTGGAAAGCAGATTCCACTGTCTCCACCGTCGATCGCAGCGCGTTCACCCGCAAGTCAATGTGCGGTGGGTGATTCATCCACTCGCCTAGCCGCTCTGTTTCGTCTAATCCCAGCTGCTCCAGCCAAACCTGAACAATCCAATCTGGGTAGCTGTGCTGCACGCCTAGCTGCTCTACCGGATTTGCCACAGATGGCAACAGATGTTCCCATCCGCCTTCTGCTTCAACTCGCCGCACAACCTGCCGCAATAGCCCATTTACAAAGCCTGATAAACCAGGGAATCCAGCCTGCTTCGCTAGATCAACAGTGGTGTTGACAGCTGCGGAGACTGGAATTTGCTGTAGAAAAATTAGTTGGTACAGCCCCACCTGTAGAATCAGGCGGAGATCGGGCGGTTGCGCTTTGCGCTGGGCAAACTGGTCGATTAGGGCATCGAGGGTGCGCTGCCGTCGAATACAGCCGTAGACGAGTTCGGTGAGCAAGCCTCGATCGCTCGGCTTTAAATCTGCTTGCTGGAGCGCTTTGTCCAGAGCAACATCAGCAAAGGCGCCTTTTTGTACAGACCGCAGCACCCAAAACGCAAGTTGTCGAGACGATTGAGCCACAAAAAACCTAGTAACGATTTCTAATTACTTCTATCCTGGCTAATTTTTGCGGCACTTTGGAGAATTGTTGTTAACATGCAGCTCAGGTTTAGCAGAGTCTGAAAGACCGTGAATACTGCTAGAGGACTATATTTCTTGAATGGAAAAACGGTCTATACTGCCTCCAAGCAGGGCTGCATATGATTTTGGGCATCGTTTTGTGTGGGTAGAGGAAGTCAGTGGTTCCAAATCAACGTCCGTCGTCGCGATCGCGCAAGCTACAACCCGTTAAGACGCCACCAGCGGCTTTAAAGAAACGCGCTAAGCACGGGAAGCTGCGCTGGCTTTGGTTCATATTCGGATTGGCAGGAATTGCGCTGGTGTCAGCGACAGCAGGGGGATTGCTGGCCGTTTCGCTGACCAGCACCCCGTTGATGCAGCGCAAACTAAGTCCGTCAGAGTCGTCTGTGTTTTCCAAGGGCGATCGCATCTCGACGAGCGGCAATTTGCAGCTGCCGGAGTTGACTCGTCCGGTGAACATTCTAATTTTGGGCGTCAAAGTTCTGACAACTGACTTGGCAGAACCGCCCGCAGGCATGGCTAATCTCAAGTACCATGCGCTCGTTAACTCATTTGATGGGCTAACCGACACGATGCTGCTGCTCCGGTTCAGTCCGCAAACCAAGAAGCTGTCGGTGCTGTCGATTCCTAGAGACACGCGCGCCTTAATTCCGGGCTACGGCGTTAAGAAAATTAATGAGGCGAACGTAGACGGCGGTCCGGCACTCGCGGCAAAAACAACGAGCGACCTTCTAGGTGGAATTGGCATTGATCGCTATGTCACCATCAACGTGCAGGGCGTGCAAGCGCTAATTGATGCTCTTGGCGGTGTCAAGGTCTACGTGCCTAAGGACATGAAGTACCGCGATGAAAGTCAGCACCTCTACATCAACCTGAAAGCTGGACAGCGACACCTCAACGGCGACCAGACGCTGCAACTGTTGCGCTTCCGCCACGACGAGTACGGGGATATTGGCCGCATTCAGCGGCAGCAAATGGTCATGCGATCGCTGATGGAGCAAACGCTGAATCCAGCCACGATCGCTCGCTTGCCTAAAATCCTTTCGGTGATTCAGTCCTATGTAGACACGAACCTCAGCGTTGAGGAGCTGGTGGCGCTGGTCGGATTCGCGTCGCAGTCAAGTCGATCGAATGTTCAAATGCTCACAGTGCCAGGGACCTTCAGCGAGCCAGGCGAGTACGATGCCAGCTACTGGTTGCCTAGTGCCGATCGCATCACCACCCTAATGGCGCAGCACTTCGACGTCGGCGCAGTGGTACCTGCTGATAACTCCTCTGGTGCTCTCCGGGTCGCAATTCAGGACAGCACTCGCCAGGCGAATGCGGTGCAAACCCTTGTTAGCAAGCTTGGCACCGCAGGCTACGGTAACGTCGTAAACGCTCAACCCTACACAGAGCCACTGGCTGTCACTCGTATCATCGCTCAGCAGGGCAACGCTGAAAGCGCTGAAGCCGTTCGCCGCGTTCTTGGATTTGGCGAAGTTCGCGTCGAGAGTACGGGCGAATTAGATTCGGACGTAACCATTCAACTCGGTCAAGACTGGTTAAGAAAGCACGCACGATCGCAGCAGTCTGCCAATCCGGCTAAGCCCTCAAGCATCGCCTACTAGCTCAGGCTGAAAAGCGGGTTGTAGGAACGGGTGTTTCAGCCGTTGTTTGCTCTTTATTTCCTGCAAATCCTCACATTCAGAGGGTCAAATTTCAAGTCGGACCCTTCTAGACTGATGATCGCTAAACATAGCAGTTAAGCTACAAATCATGGTGAATAACCAGAATGACCAGTGGGTCTTTTGCAAGACTTAGCAGATCGGTCGAGTGTTTACTTCCAAACAAGGGAATCTACCATCACATTCACCCTTTTTGGAGTTTTCCAACTCATGTTCAATCTCAAGTGGATTTTGCTTCCTGCCGCCACGATCGCCGCTGCTGTAACTGTTAGCATCTCAACCGCCGCCCAAGCCCCCATTCTAGGTGGACAAGCCACCGGAATTTGGCAGTATGACTACGATGAGGAGGATGGTTTCAGTGTGGGAGAGAGCTTCAGAGCCGACTACACCTACAACAGCGACAACATCACAACCACTACCAGCAGCAGCGAGTTCTTTAGCTTCTATTCGTATAGTTCGGTGCCATTGCTCAGCCTCGTGCTCAATTCTGGACCAGTTAGTCTGACGTATGATTTCAGCACTCCCGGAAATGATTACAGGCTGATCTGGAGAGAATTTCGGCAAAATCCTGCTTACGGGCAAACCAAAGAAAAAAGCCGCCGCATCGTTGCGTACGACTACTCAGGAGAAAACCGTTTTTTCGCCGGCACATCTCTGGTGCAGTACGACGACGGATCTCTGGAGTCTACCTTCTTCGCTGAAGCTTCGTCCTTCGACTCCAGCACAAGCACCTACCTAGCTTATGGACAGACTTACACTGAAGTCATTTTCTCTGACCCCTCTCCAGTCACAGCGGTTCCCACGCCTGCCCTACTGCCAGGGCTAGTTGGGTTAGGTCTGGGTATCCTGCGAAAGCGCAAGGCACAAGCAGCTTCAGAACAAAAGGTGTAGGTATTACAAATGGCGATCGCCCCTCAGCAAGCCAAAGGACGATCGCAACTCATTCCTCATCCAGACGCATCACAAATCTTTGCACGATCGATATAGCTCCCTACTCAGTCGCCTGTCTGCTGTAGGCATTGAGCTTAGGAATGCTGAAGCGTCTTCTGGTACTCTCTCGTCAGTTGGACTTGTTCCCAGGAAGACATGGACTTCAGTCGATCGGGATCCATACCCTTAGACTGTAGAAACGCCTGTAGCTGTGCTCGAGTGGGTAATAAACTGAGCGTTTTTGTGGGTCGTTGATTAGCCATAACCTTAATGGACGTAGCGATTAATCTGTATTCTGAGTGTGTCTTAGAAACCTTTGACATTACCTCTATCACTCAGCAGAATTTGTGCGATTTACTCAGATCCCAGTCCACGATCACCAAGAAAAACACGCGCTAAACCAAGGTGTACACCTTGGCTTCCCAAGGGACGATCGCCTCTCGATTGACGAAACCGTCTGCGACTTCCCGGTCCTGTGTGACTTCGCGCCAGCGCTTTCCCGCTGGAGTTGGTGCCCAATTCGGAACGCTGTATTCAGCAACACCTATGTCCGAAAAGTTAGCCACAATGATCGCAATGTCCGATCCAGTTCCCCGCTGCCAAACCAGAATCCGTCTGCCATTTGAGAAGTCGCTGTGCAGAAATTGGGTGTCATTCACGGCGAGTGCTGGAGAGGCGATCCGAAATCGAACCAGCCGCGCCACATAGTCGAAGACGCGCCGCCGCCAATCGTCAGACAGACGGCTGTAGTTCACGGGGTCAATTTGCTTGTTGGTGTCACCCTGGGGCAGTTGGGCAATATCCAGGTCTTGCTGGTCGGCAAACTCATCGCCCGCCAAAATCATCGGAATCCCTACTGCTGTCAGCAAGCACACAAATGCCAGCTTAATCCGGGTCTCTAGGTTCGTGACGCCGTTGTTGGCGAGCCAGTTGTAAAGCCGCTCGTTGCCAAAGCCGCCGACATCGTGGGAGGTGAGATAGTTTACTGCCTGCGTTCCATCGCTAAATCCCAGCAGCCGACAGTCGATTAGCCTGCGGACGGTTTGCTCAAAGCTGTCGCCACCGCGTCCCAGAATCACCTGCCGGACAAGCTGCTTAAAGGTCTCGTTCCATAAGCCATCGACGCGGTTCTGTCGCACCAGCGCCAGCGGCACGCTCAGGTCTTCGCCGACGACGAGAAACCGATCGCCCAGTCCTCCTGCCCGCTCTTGCCACAGAGATCGGGCACGGTCTTTGAACTCTTGCACGAAGTCATAGCTGCCAATGTTGTTCACGCTGTCGAGGCGGATGCCGTCCAGTCGATAGAACTCCATCCAGTGCGTCAGCATTAGCTGCATGTATTCTCGCGCTGGCACAAGAGACGCTAGCTTACCTGTAATGGGATGGTAGCCCTCAACGCGGTAGTTGTACTTGAACAAGTCGCCGCCAAATCCCTCACGAGCGATTTGCTCCGGGTCGCCGCTGGTTGCCTGCACATAAAAATCGAGAAAATTCAGATTGCGGTAGGGATTGTTGCGAGAGAATGCCATCACGGCATCGTAGAAAAAGCGCAGCCCTTGCTGATGGCAGAGTTTGATCAGCGTAGCGAGATCCGTTGACGCAGTGGGCGCTGCTTGGTTGTCCGGGAATCCTAAATCAAAATCTGCTGCAAAATAGTTTGCCGTACCATAGCCCCAGTTGAGGATATCGTCGCTATCGGAAACGGGCAGCAGTTCCAAGGCGTTGACGCCCAACTCCAGCAGGTGCGCTCGATCGTTTAGGGCTGCCACTGTAGAAAAGTTCGGAGACGCTTTTCCTGGTACTACTAACGCCTGCACATCTTGGAAGGTGCCAATGCCCGATTCGATCGCACCCGTCGAGCGAATCCGCGTCCAGCGAGGCGGCAGTTCGTAGATCACCAGTCGATTGTTGGAAGCAAACGTAGCAGGAGATGCATCCCCTCGCCAGTCCACCCGCTGTCCAGTGGAATCGCACGGCACCAACTGCCCGTTTTGATACAGCACGACACTAGCCGGGTCGCCACTTGCAGCGGCGTTGGCATCTTTCGGCGTTGGGGCAAGAAAGCGTCGATCGACCGTCCACGCGATTGGGTCGGTGATGTAGAGGCGCTGACCTGTTTGAGTGTAGGGATCAGTATCGCGGATGTTAAACCAGTAGAAATACACCGTCCCGTCTGTCAGTCCACAGTTGATCGCGGCAGCATCCCACAGGTCTGGGAACTCTGGCGAGGGGCGTAGCGGAATTTCTCGGAACGGTTCAAAGCTAAAACTGTTGGGTGCTTCGGGTGTTGGTTGCGGTTGCGGTCCGATGAACAGCGTCGGCGCATCCACGCTACCCGGACGCCAAAGAACGAAGTGAGTTTGCTTACGAGTCAGAAGATCAGCGGGCATAGGAGTCCGTCAGATTCACTGCTCCGATTATGCAATGGAGATCACGGGGCGGGCAGCGAATGAGCAACGAAGACAATGCAGGAAAAGTCTCTTATCTCTTTGCTCCTAAAACAAAATATTCACATTGATAAAGTTTTGGTCCAAATTGCCCGTAGTCGTCCGGTTGACGGAACTTAACTCGATCGCCCTCCTTCCTAGAGCTTGGAGTTCCGGTCACGATGCATCGTACAACTACGCTCAAGGGACAAACGATGAATCTGCTGAAACATTTTGACCTGAACCGACGCACGACACAGGCAAAACGAGGGAACGATCGTCGAGTCGGAGATATTCGAGGAGCCGTGCAGCAGCGCTGGCGACTGAACACCACAAATTCGTCGGATACCCGCTTGGAGCATCTGATGGAGCGATGCTGGGCTGCGCTGACCCGTCATGACGAGGGCGACCAGTCGATCGCCGAACAACTACTGATGTATGTCGGGGTGCTACTGGGCGTGTATTGCAGCGGCATGATTCGGGGACAGGAAGTGCAGCCTACACTGCTGCTGGCGGCGCTAATTGCACTCATTATCGTTCCAATCTCGTTTGAGAAGCTAAACGTGAATCCGCGCGCTCCGTTGCTAGTGCGTTTTGGACTATTTGTGCAGAATGGAGTGTTTTGGGATGTGCTGCTAGAGGCACTGCAAGGCTGACGTTATTAGCCAGCAGTAAGCATCAAACGATCGATCCGTTGATGTGGAGACAGCGAACCAATCAAGCGAGCGGCTAATAAGATGGCTAATCAGAGTGAACACAAATCAATACCCGACCCGTAAGGTAAGCATCTTGCTTGCTGGAATACTGGAATAGCAGTATGGCTGTCCCATAATTGATTCAGCCTAGTGCAGATGGGGCGACACTGAACACCCGATCGACTAATAGCAATTCTCGCTCTGTTGAGGTACATTCGCCCCTACCCAAACCCTCCCCGTTTCGGAGAGAGAGCGAGGTTTTTCCCTTCTAGGAGGGGTAGGTTCTGGCGGCGTATCTCGCTGAATTGGAAACGCTATACTGCTGCATTCGATTCCGTCTCGTAGAGGTATTTGACGGCGAGATGGTGAGCAATCTTCTCAAAAATTTCTTGAACTTTGAACGGTTTGCGAATAAAGTCATCGCAGCCCGCGGCTAACATGTCTTGACGCTGTTCAGCAAATGCGCTAGCCGTCAGAGCCAAAATTTTTGTGCGGATTGCCTCGCTGCAAGTTGTTTCAGCTTCCCAGGTCCGAATTTGCTGCGTTGCTTCGTAGCCGTTCATGACTGGCATCTGAAGGTCCATAAAAATTAGGTGAGGCTTCCAGGTCTGCCAGAGGTCGATCGCTGCCTGACCATTGACTGCCTCTCTCGGCTCAAACCCAATTTTCGTCAATAGTTTCATGAGTACCAAACGGTTTGATGGGCTATCTTCTGCAATCAAAATTCGATAGCTGGGCTGCTGAGGCGCAAGACCAATCACTTTGCCAACGATCGTAGGAGACGAATGAGACTTCAGTTCGGCTGAGGTAGCGAGGGTAGCAGAAATACAGAAGGAAAATACGCAACCCTGCCCAAGTTGGCTGTGAACGCCAATTTCCCCACCGAGTAGCTGAGCATAGTTCTGACTAATTGCCAAACCTAAACCAGTTCCTTCGTTTGCTTTTAACCCCGCTTGGGTTTGCTGAAACGGTTTAAACAACTGCTTGACCTCATCGGGCGCAATGCCAGGTCCAGTGTCTTCAATCTCAAAGACAATGCCCAATTGGGCATTGTCTTCTCGAATTTTTAATTCTGAATTTTCAATTTCTTTGACTCGCAGCGTCACACTTCCCTGATTTGTGAACTTAATTGCATTTCCTAATAAATTAATCAAAATCTGGCGTAGCTTTCCTTCATCCGTTTTAATGATGGACGGTAAGTGAGGGCTGTACTCAAGGCTTAACTGAAGCCCTTTAGATGCGGCTCGAAAGTGCAGCATCGCTCTCAAGCCCTCTAGTAAATGGTGCAGATTAAACGTCGTTTCTTGAAACGTCAATCCTCCTGCTTCAATTTTGGACATCTCTAAGACTTCGTTAATCACGCTCAGCAGATGCTCGCCACTGTCACCGATCGTTTGCAAGAAGTGTTGATGCTCAACGGTGAGCGTGTGATCTCGGTTGAGTAGCTGAGTGAGTCCCAAAATCACGTTGAGCGGAGTCCGTAATTCATGACTCATACGCGCCAAAAATTCGCCTTTTGCCCGGTTTGCAGCATCCGCCGCCTCTTTTGCGTGCTTGAGGGCTTCCGCTTGCTCCTGAGTCTGGGCAAACAGTTCTGCCTGCTGGACAGCAACGCCTAGTTGACTGCCGATTTGCGTCACCATTTGAATTTCAGCCGTTTGCCATTCGCGGGAACCGCTGTTTTGGTAGGTCGCAAGCAAGCCCCAGAGTTGGCTGCCGCAGAAAATAGGAATCGTGACATAGGCTCGCGCTTGTAGCGATTCCAGCAATTTCAAATAGCAGGAATCCAACTCTGTCTGATAAGTGTCTGTCACACAGCAGAGGTTGGACGTGTGGCGATACAGCCCACCCTCATTTTCTTCCAGGTAAGTATTCTGGGGTGCACCCTCTGTGTGATTGAGCGGCATAACACTAGAGTTGGACGGGTCCACTGCGACCTTAGTCGGGTGCGCAGGTTCAGCCACGGTTGAGATAGCAGCATTCCAGCCTTGAGCAACTGACTCGGCGACCACCTGTCCGCTCCAATCGGAGTTGAACCGATAAATTAGGGTGCGATCGCATCGAATTGCCTGCCGCAACTCTTCTGTAGTCGCCCGAAAAATGGCATCCAAATCCAAACTCTGGCGCATCCGCTCAATCACAAGTGAGGTTGCTCGTTCTCGCTCTGCCACGAGTTGGAGTTTGGCTTCCGCCGCGATGCGCTCCTGAATTTCGGTTTGCAGCACAGCGTTCGTCTGAACCAGCTCTGCTGTTCGCTCGGCGACCCGCACCTCCAGCATCGCCTCAGCCTGCTTGCGTTTAGCGACTTCGGCTTGTAACTCCTGGTTAATTTGCTCTAGGTGCTTTGGGCTTTTGAGCGATAGAAACTGGGGCAGCAGTTCAACCAGTTGCAAGGCGGTGTAGCAAGAAACCAACCCGGTAACTGCCCGCTCTGCACCAGACAGCCAATAAGCAGGATGCCAGAGGGTCCAAATGTCGAGTAGGTGCCCCGTGCCGCAAAGGACAATGAACGCCCCAAACAGCACAAACACCCGCGAAAACGGAATATCCCCTCGCTTTCGCACAAAGTAAATCAGCATGGCTGGAATCGAGAAGTAGGCAATAGCGATTAGTCCATCGCTAACGATGTGCAGCCACACCAGCGGAGTCTGCCACAGATAGCAATGCCCATGAGGGATATACTGACTGGGCGACAGCAGATTCTTAACCAGTTCCAGCATGTTTTTTTACAGAAAGTGGCTCTAGATGTAGAGCGAATTCACTAAGCGGTGACGTGTCCAGCTTCAGCCTCTGGAGGTTAAGACAGTGCTCAACTCAATCTCGTTCAGATAGATGCACAACGCTTTCGCTAGCACTCTGCTATGAGCGCTCGATTCATCAATCTACACAATTTAGTGATCGAGCGGTGACAGCGGTAGCGTAAATGACAGTTAAGGGAGAAAGTGAAGGAGTAGACCAACTGCTGAAGCAGCGGAAAGATCAAGGCAATCTCTGCGATCGTTGCAGTAGGCTGTTCAGTGATGAGTAGGACTAAGGGCAGCGCTCAATTACTTAGCTGAAGAATGCACCAATGATTTCTCAGATAATAGAACAAGATAGCAAACTGATAGGTAATATGGCGTCTGGTTAGCCAGAGTGACTGCACCGATCGAGGGCGAGGGGTAGGTATCCGATGTAGCAATTATTTCCGGTTCTAGTGGCAACACACTGAACCCAGTTGATGAAGCGATCGACAGAATTGCAAGTGCACAATTTCAAGGGTATGGCACCGGAGAAGTGCAGGCGATCGTAGCGAAAACATTCGATCGTTTTGGTGACGCACTCGGGTGCGATTACCAGCAATTCTCTTGAGAGAATTAGGCTAAAAAAGAACGAATTTGAGTCTGTCTCAGTTATCAATCAACGCATCTTAACGAATGGAGAATGCTCAACTCAAGTGAGCAATACTTCGCTTCGATTCTTCAACTACCAAGCGTATAGAATCGACCACAGCAGAACAGTATCGATGCGCGATAAAGATGTTATGTAGAGATTGATTGCTGAAACTTTAAGCTTACGAATCGCATTTTTGGCGCAGTTGTTTCTTGAAGCGCATTAGCACGATAAGTTAACAGCTATTAGTGACTTAATAGCAGCTATCTAGCTGTGCGCCATCCGATTTGTGCGGAATGTAACGTTGCTGCCTTCTTGCGTTTGTTCCAGCACTAGAAGCGGCGTTGGTTTAGCTTTTTGGTCCCAGTGCATGTTAGCAATGCGTCCCTGGATAGTGGGTTGCCAGGTGTCTTGCTCTGTAGCAGGACTAAGGAATGTTTCGATGCAGTCGATGATTTGATTGATCGTGACTGAGGTCGGCTGAGTTGGCAATTTGAGAATCTTGATTTGAATCCGGAACAGCACCCGCTTGGTTCCCTTCGGCAAATCGCCCGGTTCGTACTCAACATCAAAAACTTCGTCAATTTGGCGTCCAGTGCTGGCAATTCCAATCTCCTGGTTTGCCTGACCAGGAC
>NZ_JACJPG010000592.1 GCF_014695955.1 Leptolyngbya sp. FACHB-36
TGAGGAAGAACAGCAGCAGTTTGAGTTGTTTAAGCAGATGTTAAATGAGCGATCAAACGGCAAGCAGTCCTGATAAACTCACGATTCATCTTCAGAAATTTTGACTTTCAGAGATAGCTGAATACGCTCCTTTGCGGTGTCTAGATTCGGCGATCGTAGCGCTCGATAAACTTTAAAGACTGCTTCAGCCAAGGGATCTCGCTTCACTCACCCAGCAACTGAATCGAGCGGTTCCAAATTGAAACTACTGGCTCAGCAGGTCATCTACAGATACTGTGATGTCTGAAAACGCTATAGCAATCCCAAATCATTTGTGAAAACAAGTAGAGGTGGTAAACTGCTTCAAAACCTACATTTAGTATTGTTAACTCGTCTTAGGAGACTTTATCAATGGTAAATTCAGTGCTCCAGTGCCCGCCCTCTGCTGATCTAGCGGGGTATCGGCGTAACCCGTAGAGATGTAGAAGCGTTTCCGTCTGATTTCCCCGTTCTCCTCGACCGAGTATGAGAAGACGATTTGCAAGCGCCCTTTAGTGGTCTTGAACTGACCCTTTACTTCCCTTTTTAGGCTGGTTCTTGGAGGACATCTTCAAACCCTACTGCAGTACGTTGGTGTTGAGCGGTGGCACTACACTGCTATAGATTTCCCCCAATTCTCCCCCAATCGACGCTCTAACGTAACCCAAAAATGCCTAAAAATAGAACAAATGTTCAGCAAGATTGAAAATGAAAAAGCCCTGAGACGTTTTGTCTCAAGGCTTTTTCGTTGATTTGCTTGAATGCCAGGAACCAGACTTGAACTGGTGACACGAGGATTTTCAGTCCTCTGCTCTACCAACTGAGCTATCCCGGCAGGCTGAATCGAAATTCAGTGCTTATCCAAAATAGCAAACCTTTCCAGTTAATTCAAGCCCTTTCAACGTGAATGCCAAGCAAGCATCTAAAGTTAGTCGGCGAAACCTGTGAGTCCTGCGGCAGAATAGGGACTGGGCTGTTTTTGGTTTCTCCCTTGACGACTGCTTATGGATTGGCAAGAAATTTCGGGCAACTGGGTGCTACTTCCAGATCGACCCACCGCGATCGTGCATTTTTTAGGTGGCGCGTTCGTCGCAACTGCGCCGCAGGTGACGTACAGGCGCTTGTTAGAGCGCTTGGCAGCGCAAGGATACGCTGTCGTCGCTACTCCGTTTGTCAACACGTTTGACCACAGCGCGATCGCGCAAGCCGTCCTTCGCAACTTCGATCGCACGCTTGAAACGCTGTACGACACCCGACTGCGAAAGCGGTATCTGCCCATCTACGGGATTGGACACAGCATGGGCTGCAAACTGCACTTGCTGATTGGCAGTTTATTCACCGTCGAGCGGGCAGGTAACGTGCTGATGTCCTTCAACAATTTTTCTGCCCGCGACGCCGTTCCGCTGGTTGAGCAACTGTCCTCGGTGTTTTCGCAAATGCCATCGGGCTTCTCATTGGAGTTTACGCCTTCGCCGCTGGAGACAAATCGGCTTGTGGAGCGCGAGTACCAGGTGCGGCGCAATCTGCTGATCAAGTTTTCCAACGATACGCTGGACCAGAGTACTCCCCTAGCGACGCTGCTGCGATCGCGTTCCAATATGGTGACGGCAGAAACGCTTCCAGGGACGCACCTAACGCCGCTGGGTCCAGACGTCAACTGGCAGGCGGGCGCGGTGTTTACACCATTTGATGCGATCGCGCAGTGGATGCGGCAGGAAGTGTATCGAGAGCTGCACCAGCTAGAGCGATCAATTCTGCGCTGGTTAAATCCATTAGCGTCACTGTAAGCCCAATCTCATGCTAGGATTCGCTGAGACTAAACTTGGAACTTACGACACGGATGGCTATGGAGGCTGAAACTGAGCAAAACGGGTTAATGGACATCGAAACGGTTCAAAAGGCGTTGAATCGCTCCAGAGCATCAATTTATCGCTACGCCAACACGGACCCAATCTGCTTAAACCCTCCCTACAATCCCAAGCGCTTAAATCCTGAACTGCGCTTGAACAAAGACGACGGGCTGCTGTTTCATCCGAACGAGGTAGCCCGATTCGCCAAAGAGGTGCTGAAGATTAGGCAGGTGACAATTGAAGTTCATGACGCTCCGGCGACCCCTACGCAAGAGGTGCTGAGCGCAATTTTGCAGGAGCTACAGCGTATTCACCAAACTTTGAGGGAGCGATCGTAACGCAAAGGTTCACATTGCGATTGTTTACCCAAAACAAAGCCGAAGCAGAAACCTCGCTAGAATAATCGCCAAGTGCGGTAGCTTGCTGGTTCAACATGAAGCCAACCGTACGCAACAGCGTTGGTTCAATTTTGAGACATATGCAACCTGCAAGTCAGTCTACAAGTTCCCCTGAACGACAGGCAAACAAGTTCGCTGATTTTTTAGGAATCTTGATTGCGGTGCTGACCCTTGCCTTACCCTTAGCGATGATTGCTCACTACTCTAGTCGTGCAGATGCTCCGTCTATGGCACCTTACGCGCTTCAAGAATCGAGCCGTGAGTGACAACACCACTGTGACTACAGCAATCGCGATATGCTGTTTGTGATATTTCTGCGAAGCTTGCGATCGCAAGCAGAATCGGGGACAATGGGTTCCACACATTCAGCTTAGGATCGCTATGATCCTAGAAGAGTGTCTATTTGGATTTTGGGGCTGGACCATGACATCATACGCATCCTCCACGGCGAGAGCCGAAATGAGCGAACTGCGCCGCTTACGGACGCTGCTGCCGCCAGAACTTCAGAGTTGGGTGTCTGTGGAGGGAACAACTGCCGTCAATCCTCCACTCATTACCTGCGAAGAAATTGGCAGAGACGAAGTGGAAGTCCAGATTGACATGGTGAAGTGGGAGCAGTTGGCGCTGGACCAGCGCAATTTGCTGTTCTGGCACGAGGTCGCTCGGATTCAAAGCGACACGATCCCGAAAGACGGCTGGGAGATGGCAGCCTTGGCGATCGGTCTTGGCGGTGCCGTGGGCGAGCTATGGGTACAAGATGGCTTACTGCTGCTGCTGGCGCTGGGGCTGTGTGGCGTCTCTGGCTGGCGGCTGTATCAAAAAAATAATGGCGATCGCGTCGTCAAAGAGTTGGTCGAGGCGGATGAAAAGGCAATTTCTCTAGCGACCCGGTTCGGCTACACCCTGCCTAACGCTTACAAGAGCCTTGGTAGCGCACTAAAAGCCCTGATTGAGCAGTCGCCGAAGAAAAAGCTGAGATCGCGCTATGAAGCGCGGCTGGATGCCCTGAAGAAGAGCGCCGCTAAAGCCAAATCAAAGCTGAAAACGCCTGCCTCAGAAGCCTACTAGCTCTGCGATCACCGCATGGACTGGACGCACCTCCTTGATTTTGCTCAAACCACCACGCAGCGAGTGGGTGAAAAGCTGCTGCAGGATTTTGGGCATGTGCAAGCGTCTGAAAAAGCAGACGGTAGCTTGGTGACACACGCCGATCGCTGGTCGGATGAGGAGTGTCGGCGATCGATCCGGGAAGCGTTTCCTGATCACGGCGTTCTTAGCGAGGAAGTCGAGCACATTTTCCCAGCGACCGACTGGTGCTGGATTATCGATCCACTAGACGGCACAACCAACTTTGCGAGGGGGTTGCCAATCTGGGCAATTTCCCTGGGGTTGCTGTATCGCGGTACTCCTGTTTTCGGCTACGTACATTTGCCACCGCTGAGACAGTCGTTTCATGGCTACTGGTCTGGTGATTCGGGTCTGGATTTGCCTACAGGAGCCTTTCTGAATCAGCGCTCGATCCACACTAGCCCCGATGCCTTAACCTCAAACCACTTTTTCAACCTCTGCACTCGCAGCACGTCACTCTTAGCCCATCCCTTTCCGTGCAAAATTCGCATGCTGGGCGTCGCTACTTACAACTTGCTCACCGTTGCCGCTGGAGCCACCCTCGGCGGTGTCGAAGCTACGCCCAAAATCTGGGACATTGCGGCAGTGTGGCCGATCGTTCAAGCAGCAGGCGGCGTTTGGACATCGTTGGAACCTGATCCCATCTTTCCGCTACAGTCCGGTTACGACTACAGCCGTCGATCGTTTCCCACGCTCATCGTTGCCCAACCCAAACTGCAACCGGTCTTTCAACCGCTTGTAGCGTCGATCGGTCAGAAAGCAGAGCACTGAATGTAGAAACAGCTAGCTTTACTTGGCACTCGCAACTCTCATACTCCCTCACCCTCTTTCCCCTAAAATGCTATTCGGGGATTCTATAAAGCATCGATAAAAATTTCCAGCTTGAGGGCTGAGCAACGCTCAACTCCTGGAAGTGATCACTGATGTCTTTTATCCCTAACTCGTTTGAACTAGGAGAATTGTTGTGGATCTTTCGCGTATTCCGCCCCAGCCAAAGCCCGGTTTGTTGAACGTGCTGATCGAAATTCCAGCAGGCAGCAAAAATAAGTATGAATTTGACAAAGACCTGAACGCCTTTGCGCTCGATCGCGTGCTGTATGCCTCGGTGCAGTACCCCTTTGACTATGGCTTTGTGCCAAACACGCTCGCAGACGATGGCGACCCGCTCGACGGCATGGTAATTATGGATCAGCCAACTTTCCCTGGCTGCGTGATTGCAGCGCGCCCGATCGGAATGCTGGAGATGGTTGACGGTGGCGATCGAGACGAAAAGATCCTGTGCGTACCTGATAAAGACCCGCGCTATATCAACGTTAAGTCGCTTACAGACGTTGCACCCCACCGTTTAGATGAAGTTGCCGAGTTCTTCAGGACGTACAAGAATTTAGAGAAGAAAGTGACGGAGATTCTTGGCTGGAAAGATGTCGATCACGTGATGCCGCTAGTTGAAAAATGCATCCAAGCAGGCAACGCGAAGGGTTAAGCATCGTAATCTTGTGCATAGCCCGTGGAAAGCAACTACGGGCAGAAATTTTTGGCACTCTGGAATGCATCCCTGAATGCTTCACCTTGCCCTATCTAGAGGTGTAAGCCTTCTCTAACAGGCGTGTAGTATGCTACACGCCCTTACTTATCCCTCTAATCAGCATTAATATTAATAAATCAGTAGATGTCGAAGCAATTGTTTAGTTCTCTTCTTGATCTGTAAGCCTTCCTGACTCTTGAAGTTGCGCTAGTAGAAGTAAGATAGGAAGCCAGTAAGGACGGAGTTGTTACCAATTGACTTTGGTGATTCGTCAGTGTGTATGGCTTCTAATTTAGTCTCCCTGGATCTGTAGGCTAACGGCTGCTGTTCGAGAGGATGTGGGTACCATAGAAATTACTGCAACGCTTGATGTAACTTTACGGAACCTAGCGGGAACTCTACCCTAGAAGCAAGGATCTGCTTTTGGACTTTGTCCCCAAGTCGCTAGCGGCTCTTCTTGATTTTTGAGCATTCAGAAGTCATGAAATTGCGTCAGCATTCGTGTATGACATTGTATGGAAGCCACGACTCGGTAAACGATCCCTGCCGTAATGGACTGCTTCAGCCTCTGACCGTTGTTCTCGTTGATTTTCATAGCGTCTAAAGTCCGTCAATCCACCGAATCTGCTAGAAAAGGCGAAATCAAGCAACAATGTCTATTGATCCATCTGCACCCAATCATCCGTCTGATCACGCAGAGGCAGAGGAAACAAGCCACGCTCCAGAGTTCGTTGTGCAGTTTTGGGGTGTACGAGGCAGCATACCTGCTCCTGGCCAAGAAACCGTCCGCTACGGCGGTAATACGTCCTGCGTGGAAATGCGTGTTGGAGGCAAACGGCTAATCTTTGACGGTGGTACTGGATTGCGGGTGTTAGGCAAACATCTCCTGAAGTATCTGCCCGTTGAGGCGTACCTCTTCTTCAGCCATTCTCACTGGGACCATATCCAAGGGTTTCCGTTTTTTGTCCCCGCGTTCATTAAAGGCAACTGCTTCCATATCTACGGCTCGATCGCCCCGAATGGAGCCACGATGAAACAGCGGCTCAGCGACCAGATGCTGCACCCGAACTTTCCAGTACCGATTCAGGTAATGCAGTCGGATCTCAAGTTTTACGACTTGCTGCCTGGGGATGTGATGCAGCTTGACGACATCACGATCGAAACTGGACCACTCAATCACCCGAACACTGCAATGGGCTATCGAGTAACGTGGCGAGGACGCACGGTAGTCTATGCCACCGATACCGAGCACTATCCCGATCGTCTGGACGAAAACCTGCTGCATCTTGCTCGCAACGCTGACGTTTTGATCTACGATGCCTGCTACACCGATGAGGAATACCACGACCCTAAATCTCCCAAAGTTGGCTGGGGGCACTCGACTTGGCAGGAGGCGCTAAGGCTGGCAGAAGCAGCAGGCGTGAAGCAACCCGTCGTCTTTCACCATGACCCCAACCACAGCGACGATTTCTTAGACACGATCGCGAAGCAGGTGCAGGCAGTGTTTCCCAATGCTGTGATGGCAAAAGAGGGAATGATTTTGCCTGTCTAATAGGCTAATTGCTCGTTAGTTACACGGCTCATTTCCGCTCTGGATGTCGCGCTTCTTCGGTTGGCAGTCCCATGCGGTTGATCTCGCCAATTAGCTGATACAGCCGTCCTAAATCGCGTTGGTTAAAATGCAGCACTAGACGAGACGCGCCCATAGTAGCGTCTTGCGCTTCTTGAGGGAGCGGAGCGCTCTTTTCGATGCGCCCCTTCACTAGAATGTCGCTGAAGCGAGTATTGAGCCGCTCCACGTCCTCGTCTGGCACCTCCGAGTTCAATCGAATCACTAAGCGATTTCCCACATAGCGGCAGGAGTGGAATACGCGATAGAAACTGGCGATCGCCTCGCACGCCACATCGATGCGGTCAGTAATCGTGTAAATCTGCGGATCTTCTGGGCTAATCAAGCCGCGTTGAAGCAGTTGTTTGTGAATGTAGGCGTCCCAGTCGTGCCAATAATCACCGCCCGGTTTGTCGATTAGCACGAGCGGCATGGGGGACGATTTGCCTGTTTGACTGAGGGTGAGGCACTCAAACGCTTCATCCTGCGTTCCGAATCCGCCTGGAAATAGAGCCAGAGCGTCGCTCTCGCGCAGAAAGAACACTTTGCGGGTGAAGAAGTACTTGAAGGGAATTAGCTTACGATCGCCCTCAATGAACGGATTGGCACCCTGCTCAAACGGTAGTTGAATATTTAACCCGAACGAGTTTCCGGCTCCGGCTCCTTCATTACCTGCCTGCATGATGCCGCCCCCTGCGCCCGTAATCACCATAAATCCTTGCTCAACAACGCGACGGGCGAACTCCACCGCCATCTCATACTCTGGCGCACTGGGTACGATGCGAGCCGAGCCAAATATGGCGATTTTCCGCACGTGTCGGTAGGGATAGAACGTCTGAAAGGCTTGCTCCATATCTCGCAGAGCAGCGTTGCAAATTTTCCAGTCGAGGCGATCGATGTCTTCATCTGCCATTCGCACGATCGTGGCAAGCGCCAACTGAATCAATTCACCGTGCTTTTTGTTCGGCAGTTGATTCAACAATTGGATCACATCTGCATAAAGCGACTCAGATGGGTCAGACAAAGGTGACGAAGCCATGAAGTCCTCCGAACAGAGAGCATCCTATTGTATCGCGAGAGTTTAGCGCTACTCGAATTGGCATTCTATATAAAGTCCTAGCAAAATTTCCTGACCAGAAAAATGCCCCAGACCTTGCTGGGGCACCAGTAGAAGACAATAACAACTAGTACAATCGGGCAAAGCGATAGAGTGCTAGAGGTACTTCTCTAGCGTGTTCGATAGGGTAGTTTTGGGAACGGCTCCAACCACCATATCTACACGCTGCCCACCTTTAAAGATCATCAACGTGGGGATGCTGCGAATGCCGTACTGACTTGCCACACTAGGATTCTCGTCTGTATTCACTTTGACGACCTTAATTTGTCCATCGTACTGTGTAGCGATTTCGTCTACGATCGGCGCTACCATACGACAGGGGCCGCACCAAGGTGCCCAAAAATCTACCAGAACGGGAACTTCGCTTTCAAGAACCTCTTGCTTAAATGTAGTATCTGTAACTTGTGCGGCTGCTGACATGCTGGAAATCCTTGCCAATTCGTTTTCTAAAGATTCTACCATAGGCAAAAAGAGCCGCCCTGTCCCGAAATAATTAGATATTTGGACATAGCAACCCTAGGGGAATGCGCAGACGAGAGCGAAGAGCAAGGAAGCTAGCAGAATCAGGGCGCGATCGAACTAACCTAACCGCTGTTAAGTAACTATTCTTAAAACATCTTTAAAAACAAGGAACCGCCTAAACGGAACGTTCAGGCGGAGTGTGGTGTGAGGAGTGAACGGAAACATGCGTCTCCGCTTCTTCTATTGTAGACGACGCTTTTTGCTTTTCCAGCTCTTTTACGAAGACTGAAAAAGTTTTAAGAATTTGATCACGAACGTACGACTATTTACCCATGCCTAACTGTTGAGCTTTCTGGTAAACTTTGCCCTCAGTCAGCAGCGACGGTGCAATTACAACTTCGACCTGCTGCATCTCTCGGATGTCCTTTGCGCCCAGGGTGCCCATGCTGGTTTGCAGCGCACCTAATAGATTATGTGTGCCGTCATCAAGCTGAGCCGGACCGCGCAGAATCTGCTCCAATGTGCCCGTCGTTCCTACCCGGATTCGAGTCCCACGTGGTAGGACTGGACTGGGTGTTGCCATTCCCCAATGGAAGCCGCGTCCGGGGGCTTCTTGCGCTCTAGCAAACGGAGAGCCAATCATAACGCCATCAGCACCACAGGCAATGCATTTGCAGATGTCACCCCCTGTGATCAAGCCGCCATCCGCAATGACGGCAACGTAGTTTCCAGTTTCGCGGTGATAGTCATCACGGGCAGCGGCACAGTCGGCGATCGCGGTTGCCTGCGGTACGCCAACACCCAGAACGCCGCGAGACGTACAGGCAGCTCCTGGTCCAATTCCTACCAAGACACCTGCCGCGCCCGCCTTCATTAGATTCAAGGCAACGTCATAGGTAACGCAATTGCCCAAAATGACTGGAATCGGCATTTCCTGACAGAAATGCGCCAGGTCCAGCGGCGCGATCGACTCAGGCGACAGGTGTGCCGTAGACACAACCGTTGCCTGCACGAACACTAAGTCTGCGCCTGCCTTCGCAATGACGGAACCAAATTTCGCAGCACTCACTGGCGTCGCGCTGACTGCCGCAATACCGCCCTGTTGCTTAATCTCCTGAATTCGCTGCTCAATTAGCTCTGGCTTAATGGGTTCTGCGTAGAGCCGCTGCATCAGCGTGACAAACTCCTCTTTTCCAACCGACGCAATCTGGTCCAGAATCGGATTCGGGTCGTTATAGCGCGTCTGAATTCCTTCCAGGTTGAGGACTCCTAACGCTCCCAACTGCGATAGCCTTACTGCCATGCCCACGTCTACTACGCCATCCATTGCGCTGGCAATGATGGGAATTTCTCGTTCAATGCCACCAATGCGCCAGTGCGTATTTGCCAGCCTCGGATCGAGGGTGCGCGGTCCTGGAACCAGCGCAATTTCGTCAATGCCATATGCTCTGCGAGCCGTTTTGCCCCTGCCAATTTGAATGTCCACGCGACCCGTCCCCAATTGTGTTTGAACTAGGGTATCAAATTTCAGCAAACAGAGGCTGATGACATCAGTAGGCAGCAATGGTGGAGCGATCGATCAATCGGTTCCCGACCAGCTCCAGACCGGGCTGCCATTCTGTACTGCCTTGCGGGTAATCGCTGGCGTAAGCCGGTTCGCATCCCGCATTCCGGTCATGTCTAAAATCAAATAGACCTTGCCGCCTGCAAACCGCATCCGCAGGTAAGACGGTCCACCATACTCATCATCAGCTTGCTTGACCATTCCCGCCGTCGCTTTACATTGACGATACGGAGACTTTAGCGTTCCGACCCAGGTCACGCTGAACTCGTCACTCGCCGCGATCGCAAATTTCTCTGCTAACCAGCTTAACCGCGCGGACCCGTCGATCGTGTATCCCCCTTCACGGTAGGGCTGTGACTGCTGCATCACGGTCACCGTCTCTGGGCAGCGATAGCGCGTTTCTTGAGCGCTGATTGCCTTAAACACCTGAAGCTGCACCGGCGCTGCCATAGCAGGCAGCGCGACGAACGCTGCGCCCAGGCCCAACAGCGTGCCGAGCCAATACCCTCTCATCCTCTACTCCTTATCCTTCACAATCAAAGCAGTTGCCATCTCGCTAGCCACAGGTTTGGAAAAGAAATATCCTTGCCCGTACTCGCACCGTAGCGCCCGGAGCTGAGCCAACTGCGTGTTCGTCTCGATGCCTTCAGCTACAACCTCAATGCCCAGATTCCAGGCAAGGGTGACGATCGCCCGGACAATTTCGAGCTGTTCGCCATCGGTATCGACGCGGCTAATGAACGAGCGATCGATTTTGAGCGTGTTAATCGGAAAGCGATGCAGATAGGCCAGCGACGAGTAGCCAGTGCCAAAGTCATCGAGCGATAGCTGCACTCCTAGCGCTTGCAGCTCGCCCAACATTCGAGCCGCAACCTCCGGATTATCCATTAAGGCGCTCTCGGTAATTTCAAGCTTCAGGTGGGCGGGGCTAAGCTGCGTTTCTTCGAGGGCGTGGCAAATTTGCTCAACCAGATCAGGCTGGGTAAGCTGCTTGACCGATAGATTGACGCTAATGGTGAGGGGACGCTTTGTCGGAATCTGCTGCCAACGCTGCATCTGGCGACATGCCGCCCGCAGCACAATCAGCCCGATCGGCACAATCAGTCCCGTTTCTTCCGCCACTGGAATAAACGAGCCGGGCGAGATCAGACCGCGCTCTGGATGCTGCCAGCGAACAAGCGCCTCAAATCCCTGGATCTCTAACGTTTTAAGACAGACGATTGGCTGGTAATGAACGTGAAACTCTGGATGCTCAGGTTCCGGTAGCGTTAACACACCCGATGAGGACTGAGACGGGTCAGCAAGAGCGTGCCGCAGATCCGTTTCCAAGTGCAGCCGCATTAAAGCGCGGTTGTGCATTTCCTCATCAAAGACCACGTAGCGCGTTCCACCCAAGGCTTTTGCTCGATACAGTGCCGTATCCGCGCTGCGTAGCAGGTCTTCCGGCTGCTCGATCTCAGGCGTGCTCAGGGCAATGCCAATACTTGTAGTGGTAAAAATATTCTGCCCTCGGAGCTTAAATGGAAGGGTCAGCTCCTGTTGAATCCGCTGGGCAGTTTGTGTTACGTAGCTTAAATCCTGAACGTCTTCCAGCAGAATAGTAAACTCATCGCTACCAAAGCGAGCCAATGTATCATTTGGGCTGAGGCAACTAGACAGCCGCTGAGCGATCGCCACCAGCAGTTGATCGCCTGCCAAATGCCCTAAGCCGTCGTTGATTACCTTAAATCCATCTAGATCCAGAAATAGCACCGCGAATTTGTACTCGTTCTCAGTGGACTGTTGCACTGCCCGTCGTAGCCGATCCATAAACAGCGATCGATTCGGCAGATTGGTTAGGGCATCGTGGAATGCATTGTGGAACAGCGTCGTTTCGGCTCGTTTGCGATTGGTAATGTCTCGCACAATGCTAAGGAGCAACGTTTCCTGCCCAATCGCGGCTGCCTGAACGCTGACTTCTACCGGAAAGCGGCTGCTGTCTTTGCGGCAGTGCACGGCTTCAAACAGCGCGCCCTGCCCATTGGGCAACCGCAGTTGCTCCTCGATCGAGGTTGCAGAGGAGCCATCGTGTAGCCGATGGACGCTCAGCGTTAGCAGTTCTGCGTGACTGTAGCCATACGCCTCAACTGCTGCGTTGTTTGCTTCTACGATTTGCCCATCCGGGCGCATAAACAATACGATGTCGCGGGCGTGCTGAGATAAAAGCTGGTAGCGCTTTAGTGCCGCTTCGGTTTGCTTCCGCTCTGTCACGTCTCGCTTCACCGCAATGTAATGAATTACAGCTCCGGCGGAGTTTTGAACCGGCGAAATCACCACTTCTTGCTGATATAGCGACCCATCCCGACGCTGTCCAACAAGGTCGCCCTGCCACAGGTTCCCAATGGAGACGGTGTCCCAGATTTCCTGGTAGAACGCCCGATCGTGCTGTTCGCTCCAGAACAGCAGAGCCGGTTTACCGACGACTTCTGCACGGCTAAAGCCAGTTAGACGCTCAAAGGCAGGATTGACGTAGACAATTCGGGCATTGGCGTCAGTGATTTCGATCGCCTCGACGGCATGCTCTACGGCTGCCGCCAGCATCGCGTTGGTTTCTTCGGCTTGCTTGTGCTCGGTGATGTCTCGCACAATCATCAGCACTTCATCGTCGCTACTAGCAACAATGCGAACTTCTTGATATCGTTGTTCGCCCTCGACCCAAAGGCTTGAGTTGCAACACTGCGTGGTGCCTGTTGCAAAGGCATGCTCGATCGCGGTTAGATACTGCTGCACCAGCTTCATAGGCAGCAATTCTGTCAACGGCTTGCCGATTGCCCCCACATCAATTCGCGTGAATCCTGCCGCGGGCACCACGTCTAAGCAAATTCCCGATCGACTGACCCGCAGCACCAAGTC
>NZ_JACJPG010000593.1 GCF_014695955.1 Leptolyngbya sp. FACHB-36
GGCGCCTAGAATTACTGCTGCTAAACCTAAAATGGCACTTCCTGCCCAGTAAAAAAACGTAGCGGGCTTTTGTTTGCTGCGCCATAAAGTTAGAGTATCAAAGCCATAGGTCGAAAATGTAGTGTAAGAGCCGAGAAACCCAGTCCTAATAAGTAAATCTAGTTCTTTGGGGTAGTCTGTAATCCCCTTGGAGATCGTGAAGAAGAATCCCATTGCCAAGCATCCAGTCAGATTAATGACAAATGTTCCATAGGGAAACTTTGTTCCAAACTTTGCTTTTGTCCATTCTGTTAGGTGATACCGAGACAGTGCTCCAGGAATTGCACCGATCGCAATGGCTAACACACTAAGCAAAGGAACGTCTTGCATCAATGGATACACTCCTCAGTTAATTAAGCTGATTACATCTAGTAATACCAACTCTCTAAATTCCAGCTACCGATCAAACCACTAAAACGTAGGGGAACTCAAGCCTCTGCAATTCCATAGCTTGCTTCTCGCGCAGCGAGTATTGCGAATTACGAATTGTGAATTACGAATTGATATAACTCAGCTATTTTCAACAGGCGAATCGATGTGACATCACTTACAAAAACAGGAATACCGCCACAGATATTTTGGCGCTATTGAGTGCTGTGGTAGAAGGTAACAGCGGTGTAATTTTGTCCCTTAACTCAACTGCACCACAGGCTGATCGTCCAGCAGCGTCGTCAGCGCTAGCAGATCTTCGACGGTGATGCGGAGAAATCGCTGTTCATCGACGCGGAACAGAACCCTAACCCGATCGCTCCCCGGAAAGCCTGGTGGATTCAGATTTGCAATGCTGCGGGCACCCTCGCGATCGTTCAACGACTGCACCGTCGTTTGCCCACTCCCAACGCGCCGCGTCACCAGACGATCACCATCGAAGTACACTTCCGTTTGGTTGCTCTCAGTTCCGAGTTCTCCAATAATCAACTCAATGCTGGGCTGATTTTCCAACGACGCGCCCAGCATCAACTCTACGGGATCGCTCATGGGATAGGGCTGCCCCGTCTTAATTAGCGGGTGCCAACTATGGCAGTTGTTGCGACGATCCCAGTAGCGGATGCCGTAGCTGTGATAGAGAAAGTCTTTTAGCTCGACGCCTTGACTCAACTGCAACGCACCATGAGCGATCGCTTCAAACGGCTTTTCGCTGCGAATTTTGCTCAGGTCAAAATACTGCTGCACCCACGTTTGCACAGCGGGAATCTGCGCCGTGCCGCCCACCAGAAGCACGGCATCGATATCTGCAACCTCTAATCCTTGCCGCCGCGCCTGCTGAAGCACCTGCTCCATGCAAGAATCCAGTTGCTCAAAAAATTGGTGCTGCTTCAGGATCGCCTCGAACTGATCGCGGCTGAGTTGCAGATCGTAGCTTTCAAAGGTTTCATCATTAAAGTAGACTTCCTGCGCCTGCGGTTGCAGCGACAGTTGAATTTTTAGCCGCTCCGCCAGTCGCGCGATCAGTGGCGAAGCCGTCAGCCCTTGTGTTGCAGCAAAGTGATCGACCAGCCAGTTGTCGATGTCTGAGCCGCCGAGATTTTGCCCCACTTTTGCCAGCACCCGCGCCGTTTTTGACTTCTGCCCCGACTGCTCCGCAAACGATTTTTGCCCCCACTTGAGGATAAAGCCCAGCGGTTTGGCTTTGGACTGAGGACTGCCATCCAGTCGCACCAGCGCCAAGTCCAGCGTGCCGCCGCCAAAATCGATCACCAGCAGGGTTTCCCGATCGGCTAGCCCGTATCCCAATGCTGCCGCCGTTGGCTCATCCAGCATCCGCACCTGATCAACGTTCAGCGACTCGCACACCTGCCCTAGCCAGTGACGGTACGCCTCAAAGCTGTCTACAGGCACCGTGAAGACAAGGGACTCTCCGGCTTCCGGCTCAATGGTTTTAAGCTGCTGAAAAATCTCGGTCAGAAACCACTGTCCAATCTGCTCGAAGCGAAGCGTCTGTCCGTCGAGAGTTGGCAGAAATCCCTGCACCGACGAACCAATGCCGCGTTTGTAGTTGCGGAAAAAGCGCGGGTCTGTGGCTAAGTCGAGGGCACGATCGCGCACCGCCTGCCCCACAATAACCTTGCTCTGACTGGCATCCTCCACGTACACCAGGCTAGGAATCAGCGGCGGATTTTGTCCAGAACGATAGGTTACACCCGGCAGCGTAATCGTTTCGGGCTGCTGAGTCACCCGATTCCAGCGGGCAATGACGGTGTTGCTAGTACCAAAGTCGATCGCAAGTCCCATGCCGTGTATTATTCACACCCTTAGAGATAGTGCCTTAAACTCAACTTAACAAGCAAGAGACACGGCGTGAATCTCTCTGGCTAGTGATTGACAGAAGCGGGGCGTGGATGAATTTTGAATTCTTGTTCAATCGCCTACTTCCTTACGGCTCGCTATCCAATCTGGGTGGCTTCTTGCTCCCAGGCTTTGCGGGCGTCGATCGCAAGCTGCTTTGCCTTGGTTGCACCATACTTCTTGATCGAGAACTTGACGCTCTTGCGGTCTTCTCCGCTACCAAACCAGGCTTGCCAGTATTCGTAAACGTGTCCTTTTCTGGCGGACTTGGTTTGACTAACGCCCACAATGCCGCTGGTGTTGCGGACGCTCTTACGCCCAACTTGCGGCTGGGATGGCATCTGCTCAACAAGCTGCTCGTAATACTGCTGCGCGGCTTTTAGGGCGTTTCGCTGACCGCCATAGCGCCCATCTGCGAAAAACTTAGCGTACTGCGTTCCCTGCCGAGTTAGCCTGACGTAGTAGCCAAAGTGGCTTTTCTCGTGTTGCTCGATGCGACTGATACCCACGGTCCTGATGCGAATGCCATTTGCACAGTCATTTTACACACTCATTTGGCTTTCAACGCGTTCGTTTGCGCTTACAACAGCCGCAACTGTGAATCAGAAACGATCGCCGAGTCATCGATCGCACCCCAGTCTGCGTCCTGCTCCGACAGCAGACTCTGAGCCGCACTCAGTAGAGCAGCTTCCATCTCCCGCAGATCGTCTCGATTGGCAAGATACGTTTTTAGCGCTTCCATTGGCTCCATGCTTCGTCCCACCCCCAGTTCTGGCAGGCGAGGACGGGCAAGCTGGCTCACCAGTTCGGGGTGAATCGTGTAGTTGTGGGTAGACGCTAACGCTTGGTGCACTACACCTGCATCGATCTGGTCAAGGTGCTCAGAGCGGATGTGGTAGATCACGCGTACGACGGCATCCCGAAGCTCGGCTGCCTGAAGGGCATGCAGTAATTTTCCTTGTGGATCATTTGTCTCGGATAGGTCAAGCTCGATCGTCCGAAACGCCCGCACGGGCAGGGGACAGAACTCAAACTCAGCCTTGCCGCGCTCCAACTGCACCAGAACAAAGCCTTTTTCTTCGGCTTCCTCGCTGAAATCGACGCGCTCGATGCTGCCGGGATACACGATCGGCGGCTGTTCGCACAGCACTTGGTGCCGATGCACGTGCCCCAGCGCTACGTAGTCAAAACACGATCGAGCAAGCAGCGCGATCGGCACCGTGAATCCTTTGCTAACGGCTAGCAGGCGTTCTGCACCGTAGCGCGCGGTGTCTGTCATCAAGTGCGCCAGCAGCACCGTAGGCACATCTGGATCAAGCTGGCGAATTTCGCCTTCTAGCGCCAGTCGCAGCCGATCGATGAGCAACTGTCCCACTTCTGCCATCGATAGCCCCTCGGTTTCGGGACGAGTCAGCAGGGTCGATCGCGTCAGCCACGGCAGCGTAATGATCTGCACTGGACCGCGGCGGGTTTGAATTCGGTGGGTGTCCAGGCGATCGCCCACCACAAATCCTGGTACGCCCAGCGTTCGATAAATGCACAGGCTTGCACCGCCCTGTCCCTGAGTGTGTTGATCGTGGTTGCCGACCAGCAGCACCGTTGGAATCTGCGCGTCCACCAATCGACGAAACTGATTCGCGAATGCTTCCGCCACAAACGGCGGCGGCGTCGAGTCAGGAAAGGCATCGCCGCCAAACAGCACCAGATCCACTGGCTCATCGATCGCGCGATCGATGCAGCATTCCAACGCTGCCATAAAATCCTCCAGCCGCGTGTTTAGCCCAGTCTCCGGGTTTACCCGCCCGTGAGAGAACCCGCTGCCCATGTGAATGTCGGAGAGGTGGAGAATTTTAATCATGATCGTGCCTCGTTCGTTCCTCATTCTATTTGAATTGCCACTAGCAGTTGGCAACCG
>NZ_JACJPG010000594.1 GCF_014695955.1 Leptolyngbya sp. FACHB-36
CTCGTGCCTTTAGTCTGACGGGTCAGCCAGTATCGCCTATCTGATTACTGGACTTGCCACCGTCAAACCGAACCGATCGAGCTAGAGCACTCCCTGAATGGCAGCTTGGGGCACATCCCTATCAACGCTGCTCAGGATCAATGCCCAGCGATCGTAGCTGCTCAGCAAGTCGATCGGCACGCTGACGCTCCTGTTCTGCACGCTGACGTTCTTGTTCGGCGCGTTGCCGCTCTTGCTCGGCACGCTGACGCTCCTGTTCTGCACGCTGACGCTCCTGTGCAAGCTGCTGTTCTACCTGCTGCGCCTGTCCTGCAATTTCGGCATAGCTCAGAAAGCGCTTGCCATCCAGACGGTAGATTTGTAGCTCTTCGTCCGATCGCTCAAATCGAACCTTCAACCGTGGGCTGATCCAACCCGCAACCGATTCAATCATTTCTAGAGATGGATCGCTCCGCACCCAGCCGTTAAATTGATTCGTATCCGGATCGTAGAGATAGTACTCATCTACGCCATAGCGATCGTAAAACAGCAGCTTGCGGCTCATTTCTGCATCGGTATTGCTAGGGGAGCGAATCTCAAATACAACCTGAGGCGGAAGGTTGCCTTCTTCCCACTGTTTGTAGGAGCCGCGATCGCCTTTTGGTCTGCCAAATGCCACCATGATATCGGGTGCCGTGCAGATATTTCGATTGCCTTCTACGGGATACCAGAGCAAATCACCTGCTACAAAAACAGCCGGATCATGGGCAAACAGCCAGTCTAGATTCTGCTGGATCACCACAATCCAGCGAAACTGTTTGGTGTTGTCTGCCATAGGTTTGCCGTCGCTTTCGGGGTAAGCACTCTCTGCGGAGGACGGCTGTAGCTGGAACATACCTCGACCTCAAGAAAACAAGGCGCTGCCTCTAACCTATCACGGCGCAAAACGGTAAACGCTGACCGCAGCGGAGCTCAGACTAGTCGCTAAACGTTTAGCCAGCTGGCAATAAATCCTGGCGTTGGCAAGATGATTAACAACAAAACTGCCAGCGCCAGCAAGCCCCACAGATCGCGACGATTATCCAACTCCGTCACGTCATTCAAGGCAGGTTCATCGCTGGCAGGCATCAGGAACAGCAGAATCGCCCACAGCAGCAGATGCGGTTGGGCAAACGACAGCAGCAGCAGCAGCAGTCGGGCAACTTGACCGATCGCGGCTCCAGTACGCTGTCCAAACATCGCATGCACAATGTGTCCACCATCCAGTTGACCGACAGGCATGAGGTTAAACGCCGTTACCACCAGCCCCAAACAGCTTGCAACGGCAACCGGATGTAAATTAATCGCCGTTTCCGCTGTCAGTCCAGTCCCCAATACCAGCTTGCTGAGCAAGGTCAGCAGCAGCGAGAAACTCGGATCGAGGGCCTGAAAATTAAACGCTTGAGGCTTGGGCGGCAGTGGCACGATCGAGGAGTGCGCCAAGCCCCACAGCAGCAGCGGCAACGCCACAATAAAGCCAGAAAGCGGACCCGATAGCCCGACATCGAATAGCGATCGACGGTTGGGAATCGGCGATCGGATCTGAATAAATGCCCCAAAGGTGCCGAAGGGAAACAGGGACATGGGAATCACAGGAATAAAATAGGGCAGCGTTGCCTGAATCTGGTAGCGCCGCGCCGTCAAGTAGTGTCCTAACTCGTGGAGACCCAAAATCAGCATTAGCGCTAGCGAGTAGGGAAGACCCAACGCTAGGTTAGCTGGAGAAAACTGCACGGGTTTATCCATCAGTTCCAGCCACGCCAGGGTTGTTGTAAAAAACGTAACCGCTAACAGCCCCAAGGCAATGCCCGGACGAGTCACTTTTTCCCGTCCTTTCGTGAATTTGCGATCGCCCGTTGCTGCACTCTCAGACCGTGGGTTCGTCACCAGCGCAAAAAAGGGCTTCCCGCTGGCACCTTCTTGAAAGACCACGTAGAAGCGATCGCCAAACACCTCTTCCACATTTTCCCGAATCGTCTGGTAGGCAACTTCGGGCTTGCTGCGTAGCTGTCCACGACAAATAACAGCTTGTGGGCGGTACTCAATATTTTGTAGGTAATAGACCGACCAGGGAAAGCAGTTTTGGAGCTGCGTTTCTTCGGCTTTGTCGATCGGGCGTAGCGCTGCCGGATCGACAGAGGGCGTTGCGGTTCCTTCTGTGGTCTGAGCAGG
>NZ_JACJPG010000595.1 GCF_014695955.1 Leptolyngbya sp. FACHB-36
CAGAAATGGAGTTGCAACTGTGGATTTGCGTTTGCCTGCCAACGCCAAACGTCGGTTTGTCTCGCTTTCTACCTGCGAGCAACTTGCGCTATTCGGTAGCATTCGCAAAACGCTGACTAGCAATCGACAATGGAAAATTAAATCCGTGCGGTTTACGGAAAAGGGACAACCGATCGTGCTTTAGCAGGTAGTTACTAGCTGTTGCTGATCTGTTGTTCGAGCTTGGTCACTAGGATGGAAATTACGGATTGCCGTGAAATCTTAAGGTTGGAGGGCTGTACGCCGAATTCTGCCAATTTCATGCATCAGAACGGCGTAAGGCTCTAAGGAATTCGCCTGTAGTTACGATTGCCGCCTAAGTGCCAAGGACTAACGATCGATTTCTACCTAGAGAAGTTGTTGTAAGAATCTGTAAATTGTTAGGATTTCCGTAAGTTTGCCTTAAACTCTTTCAAAGTATAAATTCGAGTTCCTTGACTAGGTTGACAACTTTAAAGGAGTCTTTTCCCATGGACGTGAAATTGGTTTTGGTAGTGTTGACTGGGGTGTTTACGGTAGCGTGTTTGTTCTTTGGCACCCGCAACGGCTTTTACGATTCTGACAATTACCACGGAAATGGATCGGCACACTAGTGTCGATCATGCCACTATGTTGATGCGTTGGGGATGGGGCGATCGCAAGCATACTTGACCAAAACGCGGCTCGGATTTGGCGGTGAGTGCCAAAAGTGTTAAATAGACTGCTGGCGTGTGAGTGTTGGCAGTTTACGGGTTACTCACCGCTCAGCTACGAGGAAGTGAAACGAACGTGAGTGAACTGGAATGTGTTGCCTACGGTGTGGGTCATGCTGACGAGGGAGTCTGCTTGCTGCTGCGTTTGGGACCCTATCGCGTTCTGCTTGACTGTGGACTAACTGACCTTTCCTCTTTGCTCGCTGACCCATCTCCGCCTGCGGATCTTGTCCTATGCAGCCACGCCCACGCCGATCACGCCCAGGGCTTACTGGCACTCCACCAGGCGTTTCCTGCTCTTCCTATCTATGCCAGCGATGCCACAACGCAACTGCTGCCGCTGAATTGGGCAGAGACATCCTCTAGCCATGCAGCCTTTTGTCAGGCATTACCCTGGCGCACCCCTGTTGAGTTTTTTGACGGCTTGAGCGCAGCGCTATATCCGGCTGGGCACCTTCCCGGAGCGGCTGCCATTTTGTTGAGCTACACGCCGCCGTCGGGAGGACCACCCCAACGTCCTTACAGTGTGTTCTACACGGGGGATTTTTTCCTGTCTAACTCGCGCCTTGTAGAAGGTTTACCGCTAGAGGAACTGCGGGGGCTGTCGCCGGATGTGCTAATTGTAGACGGCAGCTACGGCACCTCGCGGCATCCGCACCGGCGACAGCAGGAGAATCAACTGGCAGAGCGAATTCAACGATCGCTCGCCCAGAAAACCTCAATTCTTTTGCCCACCGCTCCACTGGGACTAGCGCAAGAACTCCTGATGCTGCTGCGAAGCCATCATCACTTCACTGGGCGCGACTTCACGATTTGGGTCGATGAGTCGATCGCCGCTGCCTGCGACGCCTACCTGAATATTCTGTCCCACCTGCCTACGTCCGTACAAAATTTTGCCCGCCATCAACCCCTGTTTTGGGATGAGCGAGTTCGTCCACGAGTCCGTCGCCTGCGATCGGGACAGTCGCATATCCTGTCGTCTCCTTGCATTGTTTTGGCAGAGGAAACGGTCGATCTTGAGCAGTACACGCACTCTGACCCCGACGCGTGGATGATTCTGAAGCCGCAAGAGCCGCATCGGGTCGTTCACGAGCAAGTGCCGTACCCCCATAGCTCTGCCACTGAAACTTATTTGCTGGCTCAACACGGCGATGGTCCCGGAACGACACAGCTAATTCACAATTTGCGTCCCCAGCATGTCGTGTTTGTCCACGGTTCTCCGACCTACCTGTCGGATCTAACTGGATTAGACGAGCTACACAACCGCTACCATCTGCATTCGCCTGCTCCTGGAAGCACTGTGGAGCTGCCGATCGGGGAAACATTCGTGCAGCCTGCGGCACCAGAGGTCAGTTATGAAGGGGAACTGACAGAATTCAACGAGATCGTGACCATTACCCTACCAAACGCGATCGCCGCTGATCCCCGCTGGCAGGCACTTGCCGATACCGGACTGATTGAAGCTCGCTGGCAAGGGGACGAACTGGTACTGCGCGGTTTGCCGCAGCGGGAATTGTTGCGTCCGGGAGGCGATCGCCTCCTGGACTGGATGGATGCAAACTCGCCGCTACGGAATTGCTGCGGCAACTGTCGCCACTACCGAGGGCAGCGCTGCTGGAATATGTCGTCACCGCTGTTTGAGTTTAAGGTTACGCCGGACGGTTTTTGTCCCGTGTTTGAGCCGAATCAACCGGAGTGACTGAACCTGCTAGGGCTTGCTAGTTGCTCATGGACTTTGGGAACGATGCAGAAAAGCTTCTCAAAGGTTACCCATGACATTCATGACATCGGCATTTAAAAAGTTTCACAAGGTTCACAAAGCAACAGTGCTGCGGCGATCGACTGGACAACAAATCAAGATTGGCGGCTACACTGCCGATAAGATCGACCCCAAGGCGAAACGCTTCTGTGCCACTGCTGACGATCTGCCTTCAGTAGTTGATTTGCGCGAATTCATGACCCCTGTTGAATCGCAAGGAAGCACAAGCAGTTGTACGGGCAATGCGATGGCAGGTGCCTACGAGTACCTAGTGAACCGACTCACGGGACAAGCAGAGGATGTCAGCCGCTTGTTCATCTACTACAACGCTCGCAAGCTAGATGATTGCGTGCAGGAAGACAGCGGAGCGCGGTTGCAAAACTGCGTCAAAGTCGTTCGCAAATACGGAGCCTGCTCAGAGAAGACGTGGGCGTTCGATTCGGAGTACATCCTGAAGCAGCCATCGAAAGCGGCATATCGGGAAGCGAAGCGGTTTGTAGTCGAAGACGCGGCTCAGGTTGAGATCGATCTACAAACGATGAAAGCTTGCTTGGCAGAGGGCTACCCCTTCGTGTTTGGGTCGCAACTGTTCGCGTCGTTCCAGCGAGCAGAAAAAGATGGCTTGGTTCCCCTGCCTGACCCGGACACTGAGCAGTGCGACGGTGGACATGCAATGCTGTGTGTTGGCTACTCCGACCCTGACCAAGTGTTTATTGTTCGTAACTCCTGGGGCGAAGACTGGGGCGACCAAGGCTATTGCTACATGCCCTACGACTACCTAGCCAATTCTGAGCTATCTCACGACGCTTGGGTGCTGCGACAACTTAGTAACTTAAGTGTGGACCTGAAGCAAAACATCTACAAGCATGTATCGTCGCTGTTTGATGCAAGTACAGCAGAGATTGCTAGAGCCATTCAAATTCCTGGAGTCACTGAAACCTCCAGCGGCATCTCGATTTATGACGAGACTCACCACGTCACGTATGAAGAACAGTACGTCTACTTTACCGATCGTGGCTACGTTCCCGTGCAAGACATCGAAAACCTGGAGGAACTGTACTACCAGGACTACGAGGAGGAGTACGACGACAGCGACCTCGACGACCTAGAAGATTTTTACTACGAGGAGACCTCGGAATCCGAGGAGTACGAGGAAACCGAAGACAGCTACGAGGACTCTGAAGAGTTCGAAGAAGACGAATCCGAAGAGGACGGCGAATCTGAGGAAGACATCGAAGACAGCTACGAAGACGAAGAATCTGAGGAAGACGAAGAGGAATCTGAGGAAGATATCGAAGACAGCTACGAGGACGAAGAATCTGAGGAGGACGAAGAGGATATCGAAGACAGCTACGAGGACGAATCCGAAGAGGATGAAGAGGAATCTGAGGAGGATATCGAAGACAGCTACAAGGACTCTGAAGAGTCCGAGGACGAATCCGAAGAATCCATCGAAGACAGCTACGAAGAGGAGCCTGAGGACATCGAGGACAGCTACGAAGAGGCTGCTGAAGAATCCGAAGACGTAGGTGGCTACGACGAAGGTAGCTACGAAGAGGAATAAGTAGTCCACTTAACTCTGAAGAAGGAACGATCGTGCGATCGTTCCTTCTTCAAATGACTAGCCAAGCACTCGCAACGATTATTTGGCTTCGTGCAGCGTGCGGACATGCCCCATCCACGTCTGCATTTCTGGGTCTTCGTCAAAGCTAATTAAAGCGAGGTGCTGAGGATTTTCTAAAAATTCTCGCGCTAGGAGATAGCCCGCGATCGTCCATGTCTGAAACTTGCGTGAGGCTTTCCCAACAAGTCTGCCGTTTCTACCGTCGTAGTACTCCGCCCATTCGTCCTGGCTGAGTCGTCGTTCGGCAAGCTCCACTGCGCGCCAGCCAAGCTCCGGTCTGCCTGTTTTTTGCGCCACCGCTGCCAGCGTCCATAGCAGCACAGGCCAATTGCCGCCGTTGTGATACGACCACGGCACATTTTTGGGGTCGCAGCCCGTAAGGATTTGCCACTCTAGTCCTTCCACAGCAGGAAAGCAAATCTTCATTGGCATGTAGCCGACTAAATCCTGCCAGCGCTGCTCAATAAGGTCCATGATTGCATCCGCCTCGCGATCGCTTGCCAGCGACGAGACGATCGACATTAAATTGCCCAGCGTGAAGAAGCGGAAATCCATTTGCGCCGGACCCAAATTGCCCGCCAAATACCCACCCGTTTCTGGCATCCATTCCGTCAGCCAGACGGGAATGGAGTCTGGGTAAATATTGAATTTGTTGATCGCCGCTTCCCCGAACTCCTCACCTTTGTAGCGGTAGATGGCGTTCAGGCGCTTCAAGTCAAGCCAGTAGTATTCGCGAATGTGGAAGTTTAGGGTAGTGAGGCGCTGGTTGATCACCTGGATGTAAATTTCGCCGCGACGATTGGGCAGCAGCAGTTCTCGCGCCGATCGCAACGCGGCATAAAATAGCGCTTGAATTTCCAAGGGATGCCCGTAAACGCCCATGCGTCGATCGATCATAAATGCTCCATCCGGCACCAGCATCGTCGGGTACATATCGAAGCGATCTGCCAAGCACAGCTTGAGAATTAGCATGATGCCGTGCTGAAAGTCGGGCTGGTGCGCCAAGTCTAAATCGCCGGTCGATTTAACATACGCCCGCAGCAGAATTAGCCACCAGAGGCAGGAGTCAACCGGCGTGACGCGCCCGATCGCGTGTTCACCGAAGTCCGCTGTCAAATACTGCTGCCCGTCCCAATTCTCGACCTTGAAGCTGGCAGGCATTAAGCCCTGTCCAGCATTAAACCAATCCATCTGCTTGTCGCTGCTTTGCAGCGCCAGCGTTTCAATCAAAAAATTGCGGACGATTTCGGGGCGTCCCTGAATCAGAAATAGCAGTGCGGAGGAGACAAAATCCCGTACAAAGCACTGATCGTAATTCAGAGCCTCGGCGTAGGGGTCACACGCCGCAACGGTTCCGACTGGTTGTCCTCGGTAATGGACGACCGCTGCTTCTAGCAGCTTCCAAGCTTCTTTGACCAGATGACTTTGCGCTTGCATTGCTGTCCTTACAGTTCCTGATTCCCGGATCATGGTGGGGGTGGGTTCACGATAAACAGTCTGTCCTGCAGTAGCTGAAGCAATTGCTCAAGGCACTGAGGATAAATTTGAACATTAAAAACCGCTAGAACATTAAAAACCGCTACGTTTTACTATCAGCGCTGACGCTCGATTAAGAGCAGCAGGACTACGTGCACAACTGAGTTGGCGATCGGAGCGTTTAACCGAGTGCACTGTGCTGACCGCAAATAGCGAGCTGCTTACAAATGATGCTGGCAATGGTTGGAACGATCGTGTAGGTCTACTCGCAACCTTGAGTTTGCCCCAACACAAGTCGTTTTTCACGATCGCAACTCCCTAACGATAGGTTAATTTTTTTTCATTGTGATGTAAGTAAATTCTTGGTGAGGGAAGCCGATAAACGGTCTCAGAACGATGAAGATTACGTGTATTCAGCCTTTGCAGTGTGTAATCTGACTGCACCGATCGCCCTACTGATTAGAAGTATTATTCAACTCATCTGTAATACTGCTAGTTAGAGAAGACTGGCACACCAAAGCCTAAAGCCTACAGTTTATTCGCGCCATGAATGGCTAGAGATGTGACACAAGTTTTCTATAATTGTGTTCGTTGGTTCAGTACACTTGCCGCCGCCTATGCTTTGATTCGCGTGATTGATCGCTGAAGATGATGAATTAGCCGAACGTGTCATGCGGGCAAAATCGTCGGGTGTGAACCTCTGTAATGTGCTGAAAACTTAACGTCTAAAAGCTTAACGTCTAAATGCTAAGTGACGAACAATAAGTGATTAACAACACGCTACGCGATCGCCTGCTTAAACTGCGGTGCAATTACTGAGACATTACTATGCAGCAAGATATTTCTACCGCGCTCCCTTCGCTCGATGCCTTTTGGATGCCCTTCACCGCCAATCGGCAATTCAAAGCCAACCCCCGTCTGATGGCGTCCGCTAAAGACATGTACTACATGACCGTTGATGGTCGGCAAGTCCTTGATGGCACAGCGGGGCTTTGGTGTGTCAACGCCGGACACTGCCGCGACAAAATCGTTGAGGCAGTCCACGCGCAGGTCGCCCAACTAGACTTTTCCCCCACGTTTCAGATGGGGCATCCTGGTCCGTTTGCGCTCGCCGATCGCCTCGCTAACATGCTTCCGGGCGACCTCAACTCCATCTTTTTCACCAACTCTGGGTCGGAGTCGGTGGATACCGCCCTTAAAATCGCTCTTGCTTACCACCGCGTGCGGGGAGAGGGAACGCGCACGCGCCTGATTGGACGTGAGCGGGGGTATCACGGCGTCGGCTTCGGCGGCACCTCTGTCGGCGGCATTGCCCCCAACCGCAAATTCTTTGGGAGTCTAATTCCCGGCGTCGATCACCTACCTCATACGCACAATCTGGAGCACAACGCCTTTAGTCGCGGACAACCTCAGTGGGGCGCACACCTCGCAGATGAGCTAGAGCGGCTTGTGACGCTGCATGACGCTTCAACGATCGCGGCGGTCATTGTGGAACCCGTAGCAGGCTCTACAGGCGTGCTGATTCCGCCGCAGGGCTATTTAGAACGTCTGCGGGCAATCTGTGATAAGCACGGTATTCTGCTGATCTTCGATGAAGTCATCACTGGGTTCGGTCGCTTGGGGTCGAGCTTTGCGACGGAGTACTTTGGCGTGCTGCCGGACATGGTAACGGTGGCGAAGGGCTTAACCAACGCAACGATTCCAATGGGTGCGGTGTTCGTCCGGCAGGGAATTCACGACGCCTTTATGCACGGACCGGAGCCCGCGATCGAACTGGCACACGGTTATACCTACTCGGGACATCCGGTTGCCTGCGCGGCTGCACAGGCAACCCTCGATATCTATGAGGAAGAAGGGCTGTTCGATCGCGCCCGCAGTCTTGCGCCCTACTGGGAAGACGCCGTACACTCCCTCAACGGCGTTTCCCACGTTATCGACGTTCGCAATCTAGGATTGGTAGCCGGAATTGAGCTAGAGTCGATTCCGGGCAAACCAGGCACTCGCGCTTACGAGTGTTTTGTGCGCTGCTTTGAGTCCGGGCTGCTGATTCGGACAACGGGCGATATCATTGCCCTCTCACCGCCGCTCATTATTGAGAAAGCGCAGATTGATCAGATCGTCGATCGACTAACGTCCGTACTGAAGGACCTAGAATGACCCCCAGCAGCGCAATCGTGGCGTAGGTGCAGTGTTAAAGGCAGTAGCCAGTTGCAATTTGGTTATGCATAGTGGTTAAGTAGCAGCAGCGATTCTGTAGCTCAGCCTGAGAACAACAGGATGCCTATACCGCCCTCAGAAGCGACTACTCAGCTCGATCGGTACGAGCAGCCCCCGTCCGACACGGCTCGATTTTTGGTGTGTGGGCTAGGTAGTTTAGGGCAGCACTGCGTTGCGGTGCTGAGAGAGTTTGGGGCGGTGGTCAGCGCGATCGACCAGAACCGGGCACATCGCTGGGACATTCCAAACCTGCTGGACGAACTGGAGGAATTGCTGATCGGCGACTGCTGCCAGACGGAGGTGTTGCAGCAGGCAAATGTGCAGAACTGCCGGGCTGTGCTTCTGGTGACGAGTGACGAACGGGTCAACATTGAGGCTGCGTTTGCGGTGCGGCTGCTAAATCCGCATGTGCGGCTGGTTGTACGATCGACCAAGCAGAACTTGAATCAGCTCCTTAGCGCCCGCTTAAAAAACTTTGTTGCATTTGAGGCAACCCAACTGCCTGCGCCTGCCTTTGCGATCGCCGCTTTGGGCAGCGAAGTCCGAGGCTTCATTCATCTGGGAGACGCGATGCTGCGGGTGGTTAAAGACCCGATCTCGCCTGAGCACCGCTGGTGCGATCGGCGCGTGCTGCACGAGTTGAACACGCCTACGCGCCGAGTCCTCAGCTACATTCCAGAGGGTAGTCCGCTGCCGACCCAGTTTCACCAGTGGGAGCCGAATACTCGTGTATCGGCTGGCGACACCGTTGCCTATGTGGAAGTCACCGAAGGACTGGCAAGACCCGATGCCGTTCCTGTTAAACCAAAGCTGACGTGGCGACAGGTTGCCCGCACCGTGCGCAGCAGTTTCTCTCGCCGTGGACTTCAGCAGCGAGCCGCCGAATTTTGGCGATCGACCGACCAGCAGCAAAGCAAGCGCGTTGCGATCGTGCTGGCGCTGGCGATCGTGCTGCTGCTACTAGTCGGAACTGGGCTTCTAGCATGGCAGCAGAGGATTTCTGGCTGGGCAGCTTTCTACACCACCGCGATGATGCTGCTTGGACAAACCGAAACCGTCATTTGGAAAACCGATTCCAAAGAGAGCATTCCGGCTTGGCTGGGCTTGATGAATCTGGTCTACATGCTGGCGGGAACAGCCGCGATCGCTGTTCTGTACGCGCTGCTCACCGAAAGCCTGCTGGCAGCAAAGTTCCAGTTACCCAAAAAGCGTCCCCCGCTGCCGCTGCAAGATCACGTGGTGCTGATTGGGCTGGGACGAGTCGGACGGCGCGTTGCCACGCTGTTGCAGCAGCTAAGACAGCCGCTCGTTGGCGTGAGCAATCGACCACTGGATGCCACGGTGCTGCCGCAGATGCCGCTTGTGGTGAGTGACTGGACCAACGCTTTGGCAAAAGTCAATTTGGCTACGGCTCGGAGTGTGGTGGTCGTCACCGATGACGAAATGGTGAATTTGGAGATTGGCTTGATGGCGCATGCTGCCAATCCCGATCGCGCGATGGTGATTCGCACATTTGACCCGCGCTTTGGCAAAAGTGTCGATCGCTTTTTGCCCACTGCCAAGGTGCTGTCTGCTTACGAACTCGCGGCGGAGGCGTATGTCGCTGCCGCTTTTGGTGAGAACATTCTGAATCTGATTCGGCTGAACGAACAAACCGTCTTGGTCACGGAGTA
>NZ_JACJPG010000596.1 GCF_014695955.1 Leptolyngbya sp. FACHB-36
GATCGCCCCCATAAGCGCATGAATATTTTTAGCCACTTGCTGAACAAGCCTGCTCTACCCGCCCCAAAGCGTCAGCGTCGCGGGGTGGAGATTAAGTCTCCGCAAGAAATCGAGATCATGCGGCAGTCAGCAAAGATTGTGGCGACGGTGCTGAAAGAGATTTCTGAGCGAGTGCAGCCCGGAATGACAACGGCAGACCTAGATGCTTACGCCGAACAGCGCATCCGCGAAATGGGCGCGACGCCGAGCTTCAAGGGCTATCACGGTTTTCCGGCGTCGATCTGTGCCTGCGTCAACCACGAAGTTGTCCACGGCATTCCCAACCGCAAGAAGGTGATTCGGGAAGGCGATGTGCTGAAGGTAGACACAGGCGCATACTATCAGGGCTTTCACGGCGATTCCTGCATCACGATCGCGGTTGGTGATGTCTCGTCTGAAGCAGCAAGACTGATTCAAGTGGCTGAAGTAGCCTTATACAAAGGCATTGAGCAGGTAAAGGCAGGCGCGCATCTGCTAGATTTGGCGGGCGCAATTCAAGACTACGTGCAGTCAACTGGCTTCACGGTTGTAGAAGACTTTACGGGACACGGTGTGGGGCGCAACCTGCACGAAGAGCCTTCGGTGTTCAACGTCCGCACCCACGATATGCCCAACGTTAAACTGCGGGCAGGGATGACGCTGGCGATCGAACCCATTATCAACGCAGGGTCTAAGTTCACGCGCACGCTCTACGATCGCTGGACGGTCGTCACAGTAGACAATGCCCTGTCTGCGCAGTTTGAGCACACCGTTCTCGTGACGGAAACTGGCTGTGAGATCCTCACCGATCGGACTCAGGTTTAAATTAAACTACGGCATCCAGCGCCAGTTGGGACGGTTCCAGTCGTAAATGCCCTGGATCTCGTACTCGGCACCGCTGTCGAACCGAATCACGCAGCTTGTGCGGCGCTGCCTTTGCATATCAGAGCCTAGCTCACGGACGCTGACAACCGTGCAGGGAAACCACTCGCGGCTACAGGGTCCCGATTCCTGCACCCATTCCCACAAGCCGTTTGTGACCTCAATGCGATCGCCTACTTTCAGTTTTAGAACGTCGCCTTGCACCGCGTCCTCATAGCCTGCTAAATGTACGGGCTTAACGCGATCGAACCATTGCATCCCATAGCGCTCTCGAATGAACTGTACTGCGCCAGACTCTCTGCCCTGTAGCCAATCGTTTAGCAGCGTAATCTTCCAGGGCTGATTCTGGCTCTCTTGCTGTCGCACAAATTCCAGTAGTGTCTGCCGCTCATCGGGTGTGAGGCGATCGAGTGGATTCTCTGTATCAGTGTCGTCAATTTCGACGATGAGTCCAGCGCTATTTAGAATTGACGTTTTCAAAACTCGCTTGACAATTTGCTGCTGTTCCTCGCTCAGCGGACAATCTGCTGCCTCGCACTGACTCAATGCGGCTTGCAGAATGGCGTCAAGTTCTGGTCCGGTCATGGACGTGTAGGGCTAAGTTAAGCGCGAAACTACGATCGAGCAAACCCACGATCGAGCAGGATCTAGACGAGCAGGCTGTCAAGAACCTTGGCGGACAATTAATTTCTTATTATGACAAACCTTTCGAAAATCGACTGGAGCTTCAAGTAGCTGAGGCAACTCTGTCAGGCAAGGTTTTCTTGCTTCGTTAAGACCACCACTACGGCTGTTTGGGCTGCTTGATTCAGCCAGCGCGACTTAAGCGCTCATACTCCCCCTAAGATAGATTCCTCAATGCAACGTTCTGATTTGTAGCAGGCTCTACCGAAACCACTGATTCAACTCAATACCCTTAAAAGGTGTTTTAGCGCTAGGACGATCGCGTCACACCTTTTTTACCTGGCGAAGGCATGTAGTTGCGCCAGTTTCATTAGCCGCAGGGGGCAGAATCATGGAGGTATCTGACACGGTAAGAGCCGCCAGTGCAGCGGAGAATCTAACCGACACTGAAGCCGTAGGCAAATTTGAGAATTTGACAACCGAGGCACCGCCTGCAAAAACTCAGAACAAGTTTGAGAAGATCAAAGCCGAGAAAGACGGCTTGGTGCTGAAGCACGAGCTAGAGCATTTTGCCAAGATCGGGTGGGAGGCGATCGAAGACGCCGATCGAGATTTCCGGTTGCGCGTGCTGGGCTTGTTCTATCGCAGCGTGACGCCCGGACGGTTTATGCTGCGGATGCGCGTCGCAAACGGAATTTTGCCCAGCAGCCACCTGCGAGTCCTCGCAGAAATTGTGCAGAAATACGGCGACGAGGGCAACGCTGACATCACCACACGCCAAAATATGCAGCTACGCGGTGTGCGAATCGAAGATGTCCCTGATATCTTTCAACGGTTCGAGCAGGCAGGCATGACCAGCGTGCAAAGCGGCGTAGACAACGTTCGCAATGTCACAGGCTCTCCGGTAGCGGGGCTGGAGGCGGATGAACTGATTGACACGCGCGGAATTGTCCGTAGCGTGCAGGACATGATCACAGATATGGGCGCGGGCAATTCTGCGTTCACCAACCTGCCGCGCAAGTTTAATATTGCGATCGCTGGGTGCCGCGACAATTCTATCCATGCAGAAACCAACGATCTAGCATTCGTTCCCGCGTACAAGAATGGGGCGATCGGATTTAACGTGATTGTGGGCGGCATGTTTTCCCCCAAGCGGTATCAAGACGCCGTGCCGCTGAATGCGTGGGTGCCACCCGACGAGGTTGTGGCGCTGTGCGAAGCGATTTTGCTGGTGTATCGCAACCACGGACTGCGGGCAAATCGGCAGAAGTCGCGGCTGATGTACTTGATCGATCAGTGGGGCATTGAGACGTTTCGATCGCGCGTCGAGCAGCAGCTTGGGCATCCGCTAGAGCCAGCCGCTGAAACCGACGAAGTGACGCTAGACAAACGCGACCACATTGGCGTGCATCGACAAAAACAGCCGGGATTGAATTATGTCGGGCTGCATGTGCCGATCGGTCGTTTGTACGCCAACGAGATGTTTGAGCTAGCGCGACTGGCGGACGTGTACGGCAGCGGCGAAATCCGGCTGACGGTCGAGCAGAACGTGATCATTCCCAATGTGCCCGACTCGCGGCTGCACGTGCTGCTGCAAGAGCCACTGCTGCAACAGTTCACGGTCAACCCCGATAACGTGTCGCGCTGGCTGGTGTCCTGCACGGGTAGCCAGTTTTGCGGCTTTGCGCTGATCGAAACGAAAAACCGCGCTCTCGCCATGATCAAGGCGCTAGAGGCAGAACTCACCCTGGCGCATCCGGTGCGGATTCACTGGACCGGATGCCCCAACTCGTGTGGACAGCCGCAGGTGGCGGACATTGGCTTGATGGGAACGAAGGGACGAAAAAATGGGCAGGTCGTTGAAGCCGTGGACATTTGGATGGGCGGCAAGGTGGGCAGCGGTGCCGAGTTAGGCAAGCGCGTGCAGCAGTCGATTCCCTGCGACGACTTAAAGCCAGTTTTGCGCGAGTTGCTGGTCGAGCACTTCGGTGCCCAGCCGCGTCACGACGGCTATTTCATTCCGCCTGCGGCAGCGTTTGATCCAGTCAGCGATGCCTGAGGGATGAATCATGGCGGATGCAATCAAAACCCTCTGCCCGTACTGCGGAGTGGGCTGTGGTTTGGAGGTGCTGCCACCCGCGCGATCGGGTCAGGCAACCCAGCGCGATGCCACAGGCGCTCCGATGTGGAAGGTGCGGGGCGATCGCGCCCATCCGTCAAGTCAGGGCATGATCTGTGTTAAGGGCGCAACGGTAACCGAGGCAATGGACCGCGATCGCCTGAAGTACCCGATGATGCGGGACTCGCTGGATCAGCCGTTTCAGCGGGTCAGTTGGGATGAGGTGCTCGATCGAATTGTGCAGCGAATTCAGGCAGTGCGCGATGCTGATGCCATCTGTATGTACGGCTCTGGGCAATCCCTCACCGAAGATTACTACGTCGCCCAAAAATTGCTTAAAGGCTGCTTGGGCACCAACAATTTTGATTCCAACTCGCGCCTGTGTATGGCGTCGGCTGCCACGGCGTACACACAAAGCTTTGGCTCCGATGGTCCGCCCTGCTGCTACGAGGATCTGGAGCTAACGGACTGTGCGTTTCTAATTGGCACCAATGCGGCGGAGTGTCATCCGATCGTGTTCAATCGCCTGCACAAACACTGCAAGAAACACGCTCACGTCAAGCTGATCGTTGTCGATCCGCGCCGGACGCAAACGGCAGAAGCGGCAGATCTGCATTTGGCGATTCGTCCCGGCACAGATATCGATTTGCTCAACGGTATTGCCTACCTGCTCATGCAGTGGGGCGCGATCGACAACGAATTTATCAACGACTGCACCGAAAATTTTTCTGCCTTTGCTACGGTGGTGCAGCACTATCCACCGGATCTGGTCGCCCAGCGCTGCGGAATTCCGGTGGCGGAGCTAGAGACTGCCGCCCGATACTGGAGCCAGTCGAAGCGCGTGCTGTCGCTGTGGCTGCTGGGTCTGAACCAGTCGATCGAGGGCACCGCCAAAATTCGGACGCTGATCAATCTGCACTTAATGACGGGACAAGTGGGTCAACCTGGAGCGGGTCCGTTTTCGCTCACGGGGCAGCCGAACGCAATGGGCGGTCGAGAAGTTGGCGGATCGGCAACGCAGCTTCCGGGCTATCGGTTTGTCAACAATCCTGTCCATCGGGCTGAGGTCGAGCGCTTTTGGCAGTTGCCCCCCGGACGCATCTCACCGCGCCACGGTCGCACCGCTTGGGAAATCATCACAGGCTTAGAGGCAGGTGAGGTAGAGGTGCTGTGGATTGCCGCCACAAATCCCGCCGTCAGCCTTCCCGATTTGGCACGATCGCACGCTGCTCTGCGCCGATCTCCGTTCACGATCTATCAGGAGGCATACTATCCGACGGAAACCGCCGCCTTCGCGCATGTGCTGCTTCCTGCCGCTCCGTGGGGCGAGAAAACTGGGACGATGACCAACTCCGAACGAGTCGTCACGCTTTGCTCCGCTTTTCGTTCCCCGATCGGCGAAGCTCGTCCCGACTGGAAAATCTTTGCGGAAGTCGGGCGGCGGTTAGGCTTTGCCGATCAGTTTCCATACACGGACGCCGCTGAAGTCTATGCCGAATTCGTCCAGTTCACCCGCGGTCGCCCCTGCGACATGAGCAGCATTAGTCACGATCGTCTGCGGCATCAGGGTCCAGTTCAGTGGGGCAACTCAGACAGAAATGTTGAATTAGGAATGATGAATGATGAATTAGCGGACTCAATTCAAAATTCAAAATCCAAAGCTCAACATTCCCCTCGTCTCTACACCGATCGCCGCTTCCCCACGCCTACTGGACGCGCCCGCTTCGCGGCCTATCACGCTCGCGGCTTAGCGGAACCACCCGACGAGGCGTATCCGTTTGTGCTGATTACGGGGCGGGTGTATGGGCACTGGCACACGCAAACGCGCACGGGGCGGATTGAGAAACTGCGCCAGATGTATCCCCAACCGTGGTTGGAAGTCCATCCGATCGACGCGAAGCATTTCGGTGTGCAGACGGGCGATCTTGTGGAGGTGCGATCGCGGCGCGGGATGGCGCAGTTTCCGGTCCGAGTGACTGAGGCGATCGCGCCTCGCACGCTATTTGTGCCGATGCACTGGGGCGCACTCTGGGCGGACGGTGGAGAAGCAAACGCTCTGACTCACGCCGATGCCTGTCCTGACTCACTGCAACCCGAACTCAAAACCTGTGCCGTGCAGCTGCTGCGGGTTCCGACTGAGCCACTCGCTGTTGAATTGCGACCAGTTGCCTCTGCTCAAGCGGGTACCTCATCTTCGCTGTCTCCGGAACTCTCATCCAGTAAGACTCATCGCTAACCGCTAATCGCTATAAAATTCAACTAGCCACTCTGAGCTAGTTGAACCGCATGAGCGACGCTACCGAAACCATTTTCAGCAAAATTATCCGCAAAGAAATTCCCGCCGAGATTGTCTACGAGGACAATCTGGCGATCGCCTTCAAAGACATTGCGCCCCAAGCGCCCGTGCACATTTTAGTCATTCCGAAGCAGCCGATCGCTCAACTCTCCGACGCCGAATCAAAAGACCATGCGCTTATGGGACATTTGCTGCTTACCGCCAAGCGGGTTGCCGACCAAGCTGGCCTCAGCAACGGTTATCGCCTTGTGATTAACAACGGATTAGATGGCGGACAAACCGTAAACCATCTGCATCTACACATTCTTGGCGGTCGCCCATTGAGCTGGCCCCCCGGCTGACCTCGTTCTCACTCCCGTCTCGCAACTCGTTAGAATAGATTCAGATTCGGAGGAAGTCCAACGGTTTACACACGCCCCCTCGCTCGTTTAATCGAGCATCTTCAACATCTCCCCGGTATTGGTCCCAAGTCTGCTCAGCGGCTTGCGTTACACATTCTGAAGCGCCCAGAGGAAGAAGTGAAAGCTCTGGCGATGGCGCTCGTGGAAGCGAAGTCGCAGGTGGGCTACTGTTCTGTCTGTTTTCATTTGTCAGCAGAACCCGTGTGTGAGATTTGTCGCGGTCCCAACCGGGAAAGCGCAACCCTCTGCGTCGTAGCGGATTCCAGAGACGTGATTGCTTTGGAGAAAACCCGCGAGTACCGAGGCAAGTATCACGTTTTGGGCGGGCTGATTTCGCCGATGGATGGCGTCGGTCCCGACCAACTGCACATCACTCAACTGATGCGCCGTGTGCAGCAGCAAAAAATTGACGAAGTCATTATCGCCATTAGCCCCAGCGTGGAGGGCGAAACTACAACGCTGTATGTGGGTCAACTGCTCAAGCCGTTCACCAAAGTCACCCGCATTGCCTTCGGGTTGCCCATGGGTGGTGACTTAGAGTATGCCGATGAAGTTACGCTGGCACGAGCGCTGGAAGGGCGGCGGGAATTGGATTAAACGGGTTAAAGATTGGAAGAAAGACTGGGAGGACGACCGCCCTCCCAATGAACGCTAGTCATGAACGATGAATCACTTCTTGCCGTACAGCGCTGCGCTTGATTGCAGTCATTTTTAGCGCAGGTTGGGTGGCTGGTTTCAGCGGCTGTGCGCGATCGATCATCTGCAGACCATCCATCACCGCTTCCCGCACGATCGGGTCCTCTTCGCGACTGATTAACAGACGGAAGCAGTCCACAATGGTTCGGCGCTGCAACGGGTTATCTCGCATGTCAGGAACGGTTGTGATGAGCTGCCGCACTGCAATTAGCCGTTGCAGTGCATCCTCATGCGTCAGGTCTGAAATCGCGCGCTGAAGGTTCTGCTGCTTCCGCTCCGTCTGACGGCTGACCTGCTGCCACACGAGTAATAGCAGCACTGCTAGCGTTCCGACGCCCTGTAAAATTGCACCGGACGCGACCCAGTGGCTGTCCGACTCCAGCCAAACCGAGGCTGCCAAATACGTTGTTAGCGCTGCCAGTCCACCACCGCCGATCGCCAGCGACACTGGCTGATTCCAGCCGCTAAGAAACTTGCGAACGTTCGCTAAGGGAAGGTCTAGCTTCCAGTCGTGCATGACGTAAATCAGCATCATGATGGCGACACCCGCCCCGGTTGCTAGCACTAATCTGCCGTTCCAGTACAGTAGGGCAACGCTGCCAAGTGTCAACAGCAGCCATCCACTCGATTGTGACCAGCGCTGAATTGGCATGCGCCGTAGCTCGATCGCTAAGTCCGGCAGCGGTGCCGTTTGGATCAGATTTATCAACAGTCGCCACTGAAATGAAGAAGCCTTTGCCACGGTGCTGACCTGTGGGGAAGTTATTCTTTGTACGTTAATAGGATACCTGCACTGGGGGACTGAGGACGCCTGACGTGTTAATTAATTCGTGAAGTTAACCGCACTACGCTTGACCTAAGCGGCGGTAGACTCCCTTGAGCAATAGCCCTGCTGCGCCTAGCTTCAGCGCTTCCAAACTCCAGTAGCCTGCGTGCAGCAGGTTCATCTCAGCGGGCGTTTCCAACGTGGGAGCAAATAAATTCAGTTGCAGTCCTAGCGCACTCATGTGTGGCGTCAGGCTATAGGTGTAAGCGAGGGCAATGCCCAGTAGGAGCGAGGCAAGCAGAACCGGAGTTTGAGCCGTGCTCTCCATTGGTTTCTGAGTCAGGCGCAGCGCTAACGCACCCGTTAGCACGATCGCAGCGCTCACAAGCTCAACTCGGTTGAACACCCAGAACAGGGAATAGCCTGCTGTAATGAATTCAGGCTGTGACAGCATTCCAGAGATGTACATCGTGGGCATCATGACCAAGTCTAAGATCAGGCTGCCACCTAACCA
>NZ_JACJPG010000597.1 GCF_014695955.1 Leptolyngbya sp. FACHB-36
ATATCGCCAGGCTGCTCCAGCAGACCGGACTCTAGCCAGATCGCTTCCAGTGCTACAAAGCTCCAGCGCAGCTCTGCCAGCAGACGACTGTAAACCTCAGTGACGCGTCCTTTTAGGGTAATGCGACGCTGCACAGCCGGAAATGCCGGGCGTGGGGGTACTGACGCAGGCGGCAGATTGAGGCAGAACTGCGTGAATAGCTCGCGCACGGGCTGGGGGTCTTCACGCCAGGTGGGAACCGCAATGTCCGTCCCCACTTCGCTGAGGTAGCCGTAGCGATCGAGCACCTGATTAAACTGATTTAGAATCGTTAACCCCGCCGGACTCGCCGCCAGCGCATCAAACAGTTCAGCAGGCGTAGTTGGCGGCTGTGCTCGTTCTGTCTGCTGCAACAGGTCATGCGCCGATCGGGCCAGGTCCTGAAGCGCCCGCAGCGCGCCAATTTCTGGCGTAGCCTGGTTGTCTAGCTGCTGGTCAGGCACCCGAAAAATCGCTTTTCGCAGTGCAGCACTGAGGGGAGCCAGAATGCTGTAGTACGTCGCCATCGTCAGCGAATCCAGCGTCACATCAATTCGAGCCATCAGCGCCGGAAACTCCAGATCGCGGGTGGGAAACTGCGCCAGATTGTTTAGCACTGGCGCGAACCATTTGTCGTAATCGCGCTGGAAATCTGTTTCGAGCCGTCGCTCTCGCTGCACAAGGCGCAGGAGTCCAGGCAGATTTTGCAGCGTCGATCGCAGCGGCGGCTTGCTGAATTTTGCGCCTCTGGTGAGGAACTCTAGACTTTCGGGCGGCAGCCCCATGCGGCGAAAAATTTGACCGAGCAGCGTGGCATTGAAGTAAGCGCGAGAGTAGTGCAGCGTCGCGGTGTCGTTGAAGTCGAGTCCTGCGGCACGATCGTCCAGCACGATCGTAAAAATATCGCCCCAGACGCCGCAGGTGAGCGGACGATTGATCGACCAAGTGAGCGGACGGATCAGATCAGGAATCACTTCAGCGGCAATTTTGCGCGTCCACAACGGCAGCAGTGTCGTAATCGGGCGTGTTTGCAGCAGCCACAGCGTTTGTCCATCAAAGCTCCACTCTACGTCCTGCGGCATGCCGTGGTAGTACTGCTCTAGCTGCCGCGCCAGAAACGCCACTTGCTGCACCAGTCGTGGCGGTAGATCTCCACTGCCTTCGACTTCCAGCGTTTCGTCATCTGCGAGCAGCCACGCCGCTCGATCGTCCGATTTTCCGATTGCCGACTCGCGCACAAACACGCGGTAGCTGTCTGGTGTCACTTGCCCCGACACCACCTGAGCCGCGCTTCCTGGCAGTCCCTCGATTACAACGGCGTCTCCCTGCCGCGCCATTGGGTCGCGGCTGAACGCCACACCAGAAAAGACCCCTTGAATCTGCGGCTGAATCAGCACGCACATCGACGCCTCAGGTGAGCCACGATCGCGGCGATACTGCGCGGCAGCAGATGTATCGTAGGACTCCAGACAGCGGGCGATCGCGGGAAGCAGCTCTTCACGGCGAGTCACATTCAGCACCGTCTCGTACTGCCCTGCTGCCGATGCCGTTTCCGAGTCTTCTCCGATCGCCGAGGAGCGCACCACCAGCGGCAACTCTGGCGAGGGATCAAGCAGGGCAACCAGCGGCTCCGGATCATCTCCGGGCAGTAGGACCCAGCCTGGCGGCACCGGATAGCCTAAACGCTTCAACTGCGAGAGCGTGGCGGCTTTCTGCCCAACTTTGCCAGCATCGAGCCTGTCATCTAACGTGTGCACGCCCCGATCGCCCTGGAAAAACCGAAACATCGATCGAGAACTGGTCTGCACCGTTTGTGAATCGAGGTCCAAATCATCGGGAAGCTTCATATAGATCCACCCAAGCACGCCTGCTAACATGATCGCCGCTGCTATTAAAGCTGACTGCTGCGGATGCCGCAATGCCGTAATCAGCGGAAACAGCACCAGGATACTAAAGCGTCCCTGTCGCCGTTCGCGCAAAACGGTGAAGCTAATGCCGCCAATTAGCAATACCAGGGCAGCGGCGATCGGATCGTGCACTGCATAGCCCCACACGACGTTCGTGGTTCCGGCTCCTCGACCAAACCAATAGCGCCCCATGACGAGCGCCAGTAAGGCAATTAGCTCCCACTCCGGATCGATGGGGAAAAACGTACGAGCCAGCAGCACCATCGCAATGCCTTTAGCCGCCTCCGACAGCACCGCAAAAATACCCGCGGTTCGCCCACCATGGTAGAACGCAGCCGAAACGCTCACGTTTCCCGTGCCCAAGCGCTCCAGTCGCCGCCCAGTCATTCCCTGCACAATCCAGCTAATTAAGGGAAGCCCACCCACTAGCGGACCGACAACAAACAGGATCAGTGCTCCCCAAACCTGCGTCAACGTCATTCGTTAAATTATGGATTTTGAATTATCAATTATGAGTTACGGGCATGCCATTCGTAATTCATCATTCATAATTCATCATTCGTAATTCTTCTAGGGCTGGTAGTACTCATCGCCACTTGCGCTTAGCTCTGGTCGCTTGTTTCCTGGCAGGGCTTTTACGTCTCCGGTTTCAATGTAGCCAACATAGAACGCTCCCGGCTCGATGCTGAGCGCGTTGGCGTTTACGTCACCCTCTAGCCGTGCGGTGTGGCTCAGAGTCAGCTTTCCTTCAACCAGCACCCGCGCTTTAAGAACCCCGTGCACCACTAAGTTTTTAGCTCGGACTTCGGGTCCCTCCACAAGACCACTCGGCGAAATTTCCATATCGCCTCGCACCTCCACCGAGCCGTGGATGATGCCATCAACTAGAAGGTTGCTCTCAACATGCATCGTTCCGCGAAACTCGCTGTTGGGAGAAATATAGGTGGGTAAAATTTTTGCTTGCTGTTGCTGCTGAGAATTATTACGTCTAAACATGCCGTTTTTTAGGGATAAATTCCACCGACTCATACCAGCGATTTAATACCCGCGATCGTGGCTACTTCCGCCCTTGCCGTGGATCATGACACAGATTTCGCTAGAAGTTAAGCCACACCCATGTTCACTCCTTCAGTAGAGGCACCTAAGAACCGGAAACGCTAAGCTATATGACTCGATAATTTCATTTAGCACCTGACTAATGGCTAAAGATAGTAAAAAGAAAGCGGCTAAAAAAAGCGCTAAAGGACCGGGCAACTCCTTAAAAGCCAACTTATCTGGATTGCGACTGCGTGGCGAGGATGTGAACCGCTTGGGAGCTGCGATCGCGGGGGCAGTCGCGGCAGAACTGGCTCAGGTGGTGATCGATCGGGCTGTTCGCTCCAAGCATCACGATGACTCAGACGGAACAGTGCAAGCGGCAGGCACTGCGCTCGACGGTGCGGTGCCCTCAGTGCAGCAGATCGTGAACACGGTGAAGTCTACGATCGCCGATGCTGAACCTGCTGACGTAATTGCGGTAGCCAAAGGGATGGCACAGGAGGCAACTCAGTCGATCGCGGGGACTGCCGGAACTGCCATTGAAACGGTGAAAACAAAAGTCAAATCAGGCAAAAAAGACGCCAAATCCCCAGGTAAGCGGAAAAAAGCTAGCAAGAAAAAGTCGAAGTGATTGGGATTGCCCTCGCCTTTTATGCCTTTATTGCTATTGGCATTGCTGAGGGCGGCTTGGGCGTCCTTATCCCGTCGATTCAGTCAACCTATGACTTGACGCCTGCGTCGATTACGCTGCTGTTCGTCAGCCAAATTGCTGGCTACGTGGTAGCCGCGCTTACAAGCAGTTTGATTAGTAGCCGTATCGGATTGGTACGAATGCTACTGGTGGCGGCGATCGTCCTTACTAGCGCCCTGCTCACCTACGCGCTGGCTCCGTTTTGGTGGGTGATGGTGACGGCAGGAGCGTTTCTGGGATTGGGCATTGGGCTGATTGATGCAGGCACGAACACTGAGATTGCCCGCGATCGACGCAACGCCAACAATATGGGATTGCTGCATGCGTTCTATGGCATCGGGGGACTATCGGGTCCTGCGGTTGCCACGACCCTGCTGGCAATGCAGATGAATTGGCGATCGGTGTACTTTGTGTTTGCTGCTGTGGTCGGACTGCTGATCGTGGGGCTGCTTCGCTCAGGGGTCTTTGGCAAACCCGACTTGCCGCAGGCGGAGTCTGGTCCCAGTGCACCCGAGAGCTTGCGCGTCGCTCTGAGTACGCCAACGGTGCTGCTTGCAGGACTGCTGCTGCTGATTTACGTGGGCACGGAAGCCTCGATGGGCAACTGGGCGTATAGCGTGCAGGCGATCGGGCGGGGCACTCCAACGACGATCGCGGGCTACAGCATCAGCGCTTACTGGCTGGGGCTGACGGTCAGTCGCTTAGTCACCGGACAAGTGGTGCGCCGTTTGGGAGCGATTCGGACACTGAACATTGCGACGCTGCTGCTGCTGGTCAGCTTGGTGATCTGGTGGCAATCTCCGAATCCGCTGCTCAGTTTGCCGCTCGTTGGCGTTGCCCTGGGTCCAATCTTTCCGCTCACCATTTGGCTGATGCCCCAGCGCGTTCCGGCGGCGATCGTCCCGGCGGCGATCGGGTTTGTAACCAGCGTCGGCAGTTTGGGGGCGGCAAGCATTCCCACGGCGATCGGCTGGATTGCGACTCGGTTCAGCCTCGGCGTAATTCCGCTGACGCTGCTGCCGCTTGCGGCTCTGATTCTGGTGCTACATCGCTGGCTGGCTCGGCATTCTTCTAAGCAGGGTCAACAGGAGTGACCAAAACCTCGGAGGTTTGCGAGAGTCCTAAGGGTGAGGCTGCGATCGAGTCCGGTAATATCGGCGAGTTCAGCGGTTTCTTTGGGGAAAGGGTTTGATGTTCTTGTGTACAGCTGGGCAACGAGCATTGTCAGTTTAATCGCTTGCCTCAGCACCGATTTTGCCACCGCGTTGTTTTACTCGATCGCCTGCCGCAGAGCGATCGCCTTTTCTAGATATTCCACAACCTTGTCGTAGCGTCCTTGCAGTTTGAACTGTGCTGCGATGTCGTCATAAAGTATGGCTAAATTTGTTCGTGCCTGCTGAGTGTTGGGATGGGTTAAACCCAATTTTGAGGTCAAAATATGCAGCGATCGCACGTACAAGGGTTCTGCTGCCTTATACCGTCCCTGCACTCGATACAACACTGCCAAATTATTCAGAATGGTTGCCGTATCAGGATGGTCTTTGCCCAAATGCTGCTCACAAATATGCAGCGATCGCACGTACAAGGGTTCTGCTGCCTCGTACCGTCTCTGCGACTCGTACAACGCTGCCAAATTATTCAGACTGCCTCCTGTATCAGGATGGTCTTTGCCTAAATGCTGCTCACAAATATGCAGCGATCGCACATACAAGGGTTCTGCTGCCTCGTACCGTCCCTGCAACTCGTACAATGCTGCCAAATTATTCAGACTGCTTGCCGTATTGCGATGGTCTTGACCTGACTGCTGCTCACAAATCTGGAGTGCTCGCGCATACAAGGATTCGGCTGTGTCGTAGCGTCCCTGTGACTCGTACAACGCTGCCAAATTATTCAGACTTTGTGCCGTATCGGGGTGGTCTTTGCCTAAATGCTGCTCATGAATCTGGAGTGATCGCACGTACAAAGGTTCGGCTTTCTCGTACCTTCCCTGCTCATACAAGTAATATCCCGCCTGATTCAGCAGCCGTCCCCAGTCGGTTGTTTCCAAAGTTTCGGCTGACGGGTGTGCTGCGATCGCCTGCACATGCGGCACTAACAGCCCACACACTGCCCAATTCTCAAACTTCGCCACATCGGGAAACACCGAGTTCAGTCCCGCGATGGCTCGATTTATCCAATCCTGTTGCTCCGCCGCCGTCAAGCCTTGCCACACCACCGCCTGCACCAGCCGATGAATGCTGTAACTCGCTGTCTCCTGCTCCCGCCCAATCAGCGAAAAATTCGCCAGCGCCGCCAACTGCTCCGCCAGCGCCAACTCGTCTGTACAGTCCGTTATCCCAAACTTTTCAGCACACACCAACAACAACTGCTCTGGAATCTCATCTCCCGCCAGCACCGCACTTAACCGCAAAATCGGCACTGATTCAGGCGACCTTTGCTCCACCTGCTCAAAGTTCAACAGCCACGTCGTTGCCACCGATGCCGGATAGTCCCCCGTTTCCGGCTGTCCTCGCTCCAGCAGTTCCAACCGCCGCTGTTGATAGTGCCGCCAATACACCGCAAACGACACCTGCATCTGCTGGAGATACGCCGCTGCCTGCTCCAACGCCAAAGGCAACCCATCCAACGCCTGCGCCAACCCCCGCACCGCCGCTAACTCAGTTGCATCCATTGACGAACGATCGCACCGCTGCTGCAAAAACGCGATCGACTCCTCCAACGACAGTTGCTTTAGTTCGATCGGCTTTGAAATCCCCAAACTGACAAACCGACGCGATCGCGAAGTCAGCAGCACCCGCCCCTGTGGATTCCTCGGCAACCAGGGTTTCAACAAGTTCGGCTCATCTGCGTTGTCAAAAATCAGCAGCCAGCGATCGTGAGTCTCCAGCCACCGCCGCGTCTGCGCTGCCAACTCATCCAGCTTGTCTCCCCGCAGATCGAGCGATCGAGCAATCTCCGCCAGTCCCGTCACCAAATTCAAATCGGTGTCTGCCCTCACCCAAAACACCCATTCATAGGTTGGGGTGTCGCAAAAATAGCGATAGGCATACTCGATCGCCGTTTGAGTTTTGCCAATTCCACCCAGTCCTGCGATCGCTGCCGCCTGACTCAACCCCGCTACCTTTTCACCCATTAGCGTTTCGTGCAACTCTTGCAGAAACTGCGATCGACCCGTGAAGTGAGGATTGCGGTGATAGGGAATTTGAAACTGTGGGGTGGTTAGCTTTGTCGGTGCCCCTCCCGACGACTCCAGTCAATTATCGGATCTCGGCGGAGTCCCGAAATGCATCGTTGGATTGCCCTGAATTTGGATAATTGGCTGGTCTTGCCTTTCATTCACCTGCAATCCCTGCCCACCAAAAATCTGCTGTACGTTCTTGGCATTCACATCGTCAAACCGAACCAATACCTGATGGATTTCCTGCGCGATCGGCTTCACCTCCTCCACAAACGCAGGATTCTCCATCTCCTTCAGCAGATAATCCCGTACCTGTTTCAGTTCAGGCTGCGAACCCTTTGCTGCCGCCTCCAGCAGCTTATCCGTTCCCGGTTTGCCCCTAAAACAACGATTCCACACCACCTGTCCCAATCTTTGAATCGGTGCCGTTGCTGCCTCCACAGCCTTTTCACCCAGTTTGCTGCCCACACCTTCGTACAGCTTATCCAGAATAATCTTCGCGATCGGGGTCGCCAGCATTAGGGGAAGCGTTTCCAGCATAGAGTCAGAAGGAATGTAAATAGAAAAGCTGCATCCTTTCTAGCAAAGGAATTTCCAATTTACCCAGAAACTTCAGACTTGATTCAGCAACCGTCTTCCCTGAAACAAAAAACGTTTCGCTGAAAACCAAATCATTGCGATTGAAACCCGCAACAATTCAATTTGAACCCACAACAATTTAAGCTGAAATCGGAACATTCCCACTCAAAACAAGAACGGTGTCATTTCAACCCGCAATCTTCTCACTCAAACCAGAACCGTTCCCACTCAAAACAAGACCATTCCCATCTAAAACAAAAACGTTCCCGTCAACAACGAGAACGCTTCCTTTTCAAATTCAATCAATTCACTTGAACTTTAAACCGCTGTCTGCTGCGGCTTCTCCTTCCTCGTCCTGCGAGCAAACCGTTGCCCCAACTCATCCACCACTGCCTCTAAACCAGCCCCCTGTCCACTCGCCTTCGCGTAGTTATACACCTGCAACGCCGCCGAGTACGCCTCACTTCCCACCAGCACATACGTATCATCCAGCAATTCCTGTAGCTGCGTCATCGCCATCACGATCGGATACATCGCCTCAAACAACTGCACATCCTTTCGCATTTCATCCAGGTCAAACGATCGTGGCAAAAAATCTGAATTCTGCGTCGCCACCTCCAACGCCTTGCTAACAAACGCCCGACTCTTATCCCCCATCTTTGGCAGAGCCTTACGCTCCTCCGTCGTCAAATCCATCAAAAACGGTAGCTTCTGCTTCATCGTCGCAATGGCAGCGAGGACTGCATCCCGGTCCGCTTGAGTCAACGTTGCACTAATTTGATTCGCTGGCATAAGTAGATGCCTCTGGTTAGGTTTACACCCTGTAGTGTGCCCACGTCTCCCCTTCAGAATTTGGCGAGAGCCATTTGCAGTAGGATGGGCAGTGCCCACTAACCCTTAAAACGCTTACGAATACATACTGTGGGCGACTTTCGGCACAGGCAGGATGTCATCCCATGAAATTGCTCAATCATCAAGCTTTGCTATTTCCAGCGCCTCAGTGTAATGCCCGTGACGATCGTCATAACCAGCATCATCCCGCCTGCCGTCGCATACGTGGCACCCAGTCCGATCGCCTGACTCAGCGGCTGGCTGACAAGCGGCGACAAAAACTGTCCTAAAAAGAATGACGTCGTGATACCGCTAAGCACGCGACCGCGCATCGCATCGGGCGTTACCTGCGTCAGGCAAAGATTCATATTTGGCATTAGCAGCCCCAGACCAGACCCCGCGATCGCCAACCCCAGCAGCACCACCGCAAAGGTTGTGCCAGTGCTAATCAGCAGATACCCAAGCGCCATGTTGAGAAAGGCGATGCCGTAAATTGCCACAAAGCTCAAGCGCGCCTTGAACTGGCGATAGCTGAGCGACGCTGCCGCTGAGAGAAGCGTCGCCAGAGCGATCGCCAAACCCGCTTGGGACGCATTTGCCTGAAACAATTGTTTTAGATAAAACGGCAACTGCACCGGAATCAGGTAGAAGACAATCTGAGTCAGAAGGGCAATGCCGTAGGTCAGCGCAATCAAGCTGATCGGCAAAGTTTGAGGGGACTGCGCCGCATCTTGAGGACCAGTGTGAGTGCGATCTGGCTCTGGCAGAACCAGCATCGCACAGGGCGCCAACGCCAGCGCAACCAGGTAAATCAGAAACGGCAGTCGCCAATTGACATCAGCCAGAAATCCACCAGCCGTCAAAAACACCACGCCGCCCAACCCCATAAATCCTGCTTGCAGTCCCAGGAATTGAGCGCGAGTGGGTCCCTCGTAATAATCCGCAATCAGCGTAATGGAGGTGGTCATGATACCTGCCACGCTAATCCCCAACAGTGCTCGTCCTATCAGAATCATCCCCAAGCTATCGAGCACAAAGCCGGAACTACCCGCTATGCCGTAAAGCAGCAAGACAGCAATCAGCAGCGGCTTGCGTCCTAGGCGATCGATCAGCACGCCAACCACGGGGGCACCGAGGGCAATAAACAGAGCGGGCAGCGTCAGCGCCAGCCGCACCAGATAATCTGCATTGGGAACTGAGGCAAAGTGTTCGCGCATGGCGGGCAGGGACGGAGCGATCGTGGCTCCAGCCATGACGGTAAGCGTACTGATGCCCAGAAGCGTGGCTTTAACGGGAAACGCGTTGGGACTGCTCATAGGGCGATCTCTCAGTAGGTGGGCGGGATGCTGGGTGGGTGCAGAGCCTTGGCTACCAGATTAGCCGCTTTAGGACACGCGTATGTGCAACAAAAAAGGCTGGGTTGGACCTACCAACCCAGCCAATGCTGGACATCAAGTGAAAAGTGACCGAACGGTCTGAAGCGATTCGGTTAGGGATCGGTTTGCAGCATTTGTGGCTGTAGCACCGACACCATTTGCTGAATACCGCGATGGATGCGGCGCGTTACAGTCATAGGACTGACGCCAATCTGCTCAGCCACCTCTTTGCGGGAGAGATCTTTGAGAAACACAAACTCGATCGCCTGCCGCGTTTTGTCTTCGAGTTGGTTCATCGCCCGCTGAAGCTGTTGGCGATCTTCCTCTAACACTTGCAGGTTCTGATAGTGTGTGTCGGTTAGGGTGTCACCGAGGGTCATCGGCGAGTCGATCTGATGGCAAACGGTGGCATCCAGGCTCAACGGCAGTCGATTCTTCGTAGCGATTTTGCACTCGCGCCACTCGTCAGTCGTAACGCCCAGTTCTAGTGCAATCTCGTCATCGCTCGGTTGGCGACCGGTTTTAGCAGATAGCAGTTCGCGAACTTTCTGTCCTTCTTTGTTGAGTTGCTGCCAGCGACGGGGAATCTTAACAGTACCGCTACGATCGCGGAGGAAGTGCAGCATCTCGCCCCGAATGTAAGGCACCGCAAACGAGCTAAACGCGCAACCTTGGCTGGGATTAAACCGCTCGATGGCGCGAATCAGTCCCAGATAGCCGATCTGCTCCAGATCTTCGTAGGGTTCAGCGCACTGGTGGCTAATCCGATGGGCAATCTTCCGTACTAAACCTGCGTTCATCTGTACAAGTTGGTTGCGGAGCTTGACTGAGGGGTTCTGGTAGTAGGAAACGAGAAGCTCCATACCGCGAGAGCGAAGAGAGGATTGAGTCGCCGTCATCTGCAAGTTCACCTTTCACATCAGAGTTGAGCCTATTGTCCGTAGAGACGGGGGGTGAAACCATCGTCGATTTACGGTACTGCGGTAGAGTCTCCCTCTATGGGTTCGGCAGAAATACGGACAGCGGCATTTTTTGGCAGATTTGCGAAAACTTAGGCAACAATAGAAGATGATTTACTGTTTTGTGATATGAGCGGAGACTTCCGGTGAGTAGTACCAGTAACTTTCGTCAAGCGTTTCGCGACGCGAAAAATCAGGCCCTTGTGGGTCCCAATGTCATCGCCAACGCCCTACCCTGGGTAGGTGGTGGACTTGTATTGACAGCGATCGGTACCTTCGGTGGGCTGCAACTCCTGGCAACAAATCCAGGCTTGTTTATGCCGACGTTCTGGGTAGCGGCGATCGCGAGCCTGGTTCTGTTCTTCGTTGCCAGCAATGTGGCTGAGAAGGGCAATAACTCTGTAGCGCTGCCGCTGTTGGCGACCTACAGCTTGCTAACGGGCTACACGCTGACGGGCTTAGTCGCCGTGGCGCTGGGTACCAGCGGCGTGGGTTTTCCTGGGATTGGTTTTGCAGCGTTAGGCTGTGGGATTACGTTCATTGCCGGTCGATCGATCGGCTCAAATTTGAGCGATCGTGATGGCATGGCGCTAGCAAAAACCGTGCAGCTTGGTATTGCTGCGCTGTTTGTGGTGCTATTAGTGCAGTTGGGGCTGAGTTTCTTTGGAATTTACACCCCTACCTTCTTAGAAGTTGCCATTTCGGGTCTAGGTGTTGCCCTATTCGTAGGTGCCGCTGTGGTGGATTTTTATATCCTGCCTCGCAGCTACCGGGATGACCAATACCTGCCTGTTGCGCTATCGATGTACTTGACTTACATCAATCTGTTCGTCTTCATTCTGCGACTGCTAATTGCGCTGAACAGCCGCGATTAGTTTGCAGTAATTTCGCGGACTCAATATTGTAAACCTGTGGTTTCCTAAGAAACCACAGGTTTTTTAGCAATGCAGCCAAACAAAGCTGGGGGAGTGTTTCTGCGGGTTAGCCAACCAGAGTCAAACCCCTGTGCAAAAGCCGCGATCGCGGCTTGAACTTATGGAGCGGGAGCAGGGACTTCAGGTGCAGGTTCTACCGGAGCAGGTTCTGCCGGAGCAGGAGGAGGTGCCACAGGGGAAGGAGCTTCGACGGGGGGAGGAACCGGAGCAGGTTCGACAGGGGGAGGAGCCACTTCAACGGGAGGAGGAGCGGGAGTTGCTTCAACGGATGGAGTTGGAAGAGGCTGTGCCGCAGGCGGTGGACTTGCGGGAGCAGCAGGTTGAACAGGTACCACGGGTTCTGGTTTGGGCGAGTCTGTAGCAGTCGTCGGAGCAGGTTTGCTTCTCTGCTCTGCTTCCCGCCGCTGCTGTTCCTGTTCGGCAATTCTGCGTTGTTCTTGCTGTTCCTGCCGTCGCTGTTCGTTTTGGCGCTGGAACGTTGAGCCTTCTTCCTCAAATGTGACCCGGACGCGCACATTTTGCCGCCCACCTTCGGGAACGGTTTTGGGATCAAATCGCCATTTGCTCATGGCTTCTAGGGTTTCACGATCAGTGTCTGGGTCGCCGCTCGATCGCCGCAACCGGAGATTGACAACTCGACCATCCGGGGCAATGTCATAGGTGACTCCGGGATTTCCCTCCTTTCCTCGGTATCGGGGCTTGGGGCAGCTCACGCATTGTGGTTTGCCTGGACCCGTTGGTTTTACAGCGGGAGCCGGAACAGCAGGCGGACCCGATCGAGTTGCCGTACTGTTTGGATTGCCACCCGGTTTACCATTCGGCTTACCATCCGGGCTACCACCTGGTTTACCGTCAGGTTTGCCATCCGGTCTGCCACCTGGAATAAATCCAGAGGGTGTCTTAGCATTTCCGAATCCACTACCTTCACCGCCCGGACGGCTAATGGGACCCCCGCCAAAGGCAGCTCTTAGCGCTTCCACGGTGCCCGTCAGCGGATTGACGGCTTCCGATGAGGGAGGTAGCGGTTTGTCACTGGGAGCATCTTCCCCCGCTGGTTGAGGAGCCTGACTTTCAGGCGCTAATGCAGGCAGCGGAGGCGGGGCTTCTGGAGACGCGATCGACGCGATCGCAACGTCCTGGACAGGTTCTTCAATCGCTGTGGTTTCTGGTGACGGTTCTGGTTCTGGCACGTTTGGTTCAGTCGCGTCCGGTTCAGCCGCTTCCGGCTCGGTAGGTTCCGCAACCACTTCAATTTCTTCCTCTGCTTCCACTGCATCGCCACGCAGAAACGTTGGCGGGTTGGCTGCCAGCACGATCGCGTGCAGCGCAACTGACCCCAGAGCGCTCCAGAGCAGAAACGTTCTTAGAAGTTTTTTTTCTTTCTGGCGCTGTGCACTGGCTAGGTTTGAAGCCTCCATGATTCCTCCCTAATTCTTTACTTGCCGCTTGGGCGACGGGTTGAGATGGCTAACTTGGCTCCCTGCACTTGGCGCACTTGATCCATCACTTCAACCACTCGATCGTGCGTTACAGAGCCATCGGCATTCAGGACAACGACCAAATCCTGACCTGGTTTAACTTGTTGCCGTACGGCTTCCTGTAAGGCGTTTAGCTCAACGGGCGATCGGTTCAGGAACAGTTTTCCCTGGTTATCCAGTGTGACGGTTGCCCGACTCGATTCCTGTGGTTTTGCGCTGGCTGCCTTAGGCAAATTCACGGATAACCCTTCGAGGCGACCCAGAAACAAGGTAGACATGATGAAAAACGTGAGGATGGCAAAGATCACGTCGATCATCGGCACAATATTGATTTGCGGTGGAATATCTGGTTCATCGATTCGTCGTCGCATATCCTACTCCAGAACGCTTGTAACGACGGCGGTGGAGCAGTTCCAGTTCAGCAACATGCTCTTGAATTAGGGCAATTTGGCGCAGGTAGAAGCCACGAAACGTATTGGCAAAAAAGAGCGTAAACAGTGCAACAACCAAACCAAACGCGGTTGAAACGAGTGCTTCGCTGATGCCAGCCGTAACGTTAGCCGTTTTTGTCCCGCCAACGTCGCCTAGATTGAGAGCGCTAAACGATTGAATCAAGCCCAATACCGTTCCTAGTAGTCCCAACAGCGGAGCGAGGGTGACGATCGTATCAAACGCATTATTAAACCGCTTCAGGATCGGAATTTCAGCTTGAATCGCTCCCTCCATTGCCAGCGCTAGCTCATCGGGTTCAGCCTCTTCTAGCGACAGAGCTTCCAAAAAAATTCGAGCGATCGGCAAATCTATATTTTGCTTCAGCGTTTCTAGAGCCCGAGATTCGTCCTCTCGGTAAAGTTGCAGCGCATTTCGCACAACTCGCTCTTGGCGACGATTGACGCGGAACCAAAAAACAGTCCGTTCGATAATCAACGCGATCGCCACAATGGAAAAAGCAAGCAGGGGAATTCCTACAATCCCCGCTTGTACTAAGATCTCACCCAGTTTTTGCATAACCTTTCCTTCCAAGGTAGAAACACAGCGAACAGGGTCGATCGCAATTAGTCATTGCGATCGACTTAGCGCCGATGCCGTATATCGATGAGTTAAGCGCTATGGCAATGCGCCAGTGGCACTTTGCTATGGCAAATAAATTTGAATTGCCTTCCGTTGACAGTATTACTAATGAGAAATTGTGTCAAGTGCTAGAACATCCTGTTTTGCCCAGTCCATGCCGTGATCGAAGCTTAGTCGGTATTTGATTGAATTCTATGCTAGAAAAATTACTCCTTGCCCACTTAACGCGGCTCAAAAATGCTGTGAAGACTTCTCAACTATTACGATCGGTCAGTAAGACTGCAAGCCGACCCGAAACGTTAACCCAGGCTGATAAATGCGGTTCGCTTTCTCAAAGGTTTGGTCTGCCAAGTTTTCGAGAAACACCACCACTCCCAAACCGCGCACGATCGGAACGCGCAACCCTAGATCTAGCCGCACCCAGGACGGAGAAAAATCTGTGGTGAGATCTCCTGGATTGGTAAAAAATGCTCGCCGTGCTCCGCTAAAGTAGTTGGCATACAGATTGATCTGCCAGCCGTTTGAGTCATAGCCAATTCCAAATTGAGCTACTGAGAAGGGAACCAGACCAAGCTGCAATCCGCGCTCTGGACCTGTTTGGATTTCAGCATTCGTGTAGGTGTAGTTGAGAAAGGTGTTCCACTGCGGTGCAATCTTCCATCGCAGCGCCGCCTCCAATCCGTTCGTTGTCACTAGCCCAATGTTTTGCCAGCGACCTGCCTGTACACCGAGGCGATCGTCCAGACGGCTGCCAAAGTAGGTTAACTGCGCAGCAACGCTGGGAGACAGACGCAGATCAACTCCTGCGGTCCAGGAAGAACCCGTTTCAGGCTGCAAATTTGGGTTGGGCAACCAGTTGTGCACCGTGTCAAATAGATAGAGCTGGTCTAACCCTGGATCGCGCTGCACCGCTACCCAGCTGCCCCGGAACGCAACGACTGGCGAAGCATTCCAGCGAGCACCCACACTGGGATTGAGATAATTACCAAACTCACTGGTGAAGTTCTGACGTAGCCCAAACTCAGCCTGAACCGTGTTTGTAATTCTTATGGTGTTGAGGGCAAATAGAGCGGTTTGGAAGCGATCGCGATCTTCAGTTTCATTTAAGCGAGCCAAGCTCGGTGTGGTACTGAGGACCTCTCCGTTTAGAAAGGAATTTTTTACATCAACACCCCAGCGCAAATTGTAATTTGAGGTGACTTGCCAATCATGATCCACTCTGGCGGTGAGTGCTTGTGAGTCCAACGTTCCAGTGCGGTAGAACACCTGCTGCGTCGGACCGTAGGTGTTGAAATAGTCGCGATTAAAGCCAAGAGTTGTTCGCAAGACAGAATCAGTCCCTGCGCCTACTTGAGCTTTCCAGGAAAGCCCTACATTGAGTGCATCGTGATCCAGCCGATCGCGCTGGAGCGGAAAGCCAAAGTAAAGTAATCCTCGACGACTGGTAATGGTTGAAACATCCAGACTCAAGCTATTGCGAGAATTCAAGTCCAGCCCAAGCCTGCCGTAGTAGTTATCAACGGTTGAATCACCATTGAACAGGCGTCCATCGGCTCCCCGGTTTGCAGCTCCTACTGGGACGCGGTAGTCATTATCTGTTTTGAATCGTTGATAGTTAAAGGCATAGTTCAAATTGCCCACCGAACCGTTGAACTGTCCTAGCAGGTTCGACTGTGAGAAGGAACCAAACTGTGTTAATCCATTGGCTTTAAATGGACCTCCGCCTTCTTTAGTCGTGATATCCACCACTCCACCAAAGGCTTCGGAGCCGTAGAGTGTTGCTGCCGTGCCGCTAGACAACTGTATTTGCTCGATCGCTCCGACCGGAATGCTATTGAGATCGGTGGCTCCGTGATACGTGTTGACGTTGCTACCAAAGGGTCTACCATTGATCAAAAAAACGGATTGATTAATCGAGGCTCCCCGGTAGAAGGTGCCCGTGTGAGTATCTGCCCCGAACCCGACATCATTGATGGCAAAACCTGGTAAGCCTCGCAGCACTTCTGCGGCGGTACTTGAGCCCTGTTTGCGAATGTCGTCTGCCTCAATTGTATGGACTGGAGCGGACCGAGCGGGTGGGGCAGCCTCTCCCTCAACAATAATTTCTTCCTCCTCTTCGTTCTCAACATTCGGTTCAGTTGAACTCGGCTCCGACTGGCTGACAACGAAATGAGCAATATTAATTTGAGTTGGCTGTTGCAGCAGTATCGCGCGCGTATGCAATAGTTCAACGTCTTTTAAGCGTGGAATAGCTGTGATGGGTTGATTAGAATGAGATGGTGGTTCGATCGAAAAAGACGTACGGCTAGAAAGATTTGCAGCGCCTAAAGATTGCGACAGCGCAACTGGCATAGGCAATGACCCTAGAACAACAAGACTGGGCAGTAGAATGACCCATTTCAGCATTGCTTATTTAACACTCCTCTACACAAAAGCATTTCCCGCAGACTCGAATTTCTTGAGGTCTGCGGTTGTTCAGAAATGCCGATCGAAGCCTACCTGCTACTGGCGATCGCTGCACAGCAGGAATGAACTATAGGCGAGTAACAGCATTCTCAAGCAGGAGCTTTTGGGTGTCAAAAGACAGGCTGTCAAACTTAAGAAGTATGGATTAAACGAGGCAGCCTTAAACTCCTATTTTCTAGGGCTACTCAAGTTAAAGTTTGACGAAATTGTCGCTACAACCTCTTTTGCTACTTGATCGATGCTCAGATAGCTAGAAATTTGGAGAGTCTTTAGGGACAGCTATTTAATCTATTGTTCGTAGTTAGTTTACGGTTCCATCTGAAACACGTCGAAAGCAATTGCCTTGCGTTCTAACTCTTCCGCAGTGTGCCATTCCTAGAGGCATTTCATCGTTGGGTGCGCCTGCTCTAGTTGTCGCTTAAGGCAATTTCCAACAGAGAAAGTGTGCCCAAAAAATTCTAAAGAAATTAGCATAAACGAGTTAATTGACTTTGTAAAGAATTTTCTTTAACTTATCAGGTATGGTAAAGAAAGCACAGACTCAAGAGACAGCGGTTCGGACCCGTCGGGCGATCGTCAAACTGCTGAAGCAAGAAGGCTCCTTGGATGCAGAAACGCTCGCCTCGCAACTGGGTGTTACTGCGATGGCAGTTCGTCAGCATCTCTACGCCCTACAGGACGAGCAACTGGTGACATATCAGGAGGAGCCACGCCCAATGGGGCGGCCTGCCAAGCGATGGCAATTAACGGCAGCCGCCGATCGGCTCTTCCCTGATAGCTATGCCGAACTGACCTTGAGTTTGCTGAATTCAGTCAAAGAAGCTTTTGGGGAAGCAGGGCTCGATCGTTTGCTAGAAATTAGGACCCGTCAGCAACTGGAAGCGTACGCCCAACACAGGGAAGAGCAAGCCTCCCTGAGGGAGCGGCTGAGCACGCTTGCAGAAGTTAGGACGCAGGAAGGATATATGGCAACTGTACATCCTCAAGCGGATGGAACGTTTCTGCTAGTAGAAAACCATTGTCCTATTTGTGCGGCGGCGGCGGCCTGTACAGGACTCTGTGCCCAGGAGCTAGAAATTTTTCAATCTGTTTTAGGGGATGTGGATATTCAACGAGTTGAGCATATTATTGCGGGTGCGCGGCGCTGTGCCTATCAGGTTTGCCCTAAAGTCAGATATACCGAACCAAACCAAGAGCGGTAGTGCCATTGAAAAGCCTGTCCATTCCGGCTAGTACTGCAAGGTTTCCGACAATGCTTGATTTTTCTCTAATCTTTCCGAAATAGGACTACCCCAAGAGCGATCGGTTAAGCAACTCCCTTGATTGATTGACGAATTGGTCAATTTATTGCCCAAATCGCCTCTACTAGTCAATTTCGAACCTACGTAATTAACCTGATGTGGAATCCTACTTCAGATGCTTTGATTTCTCGTAGCCATTTCAGGTGCTTCTGCAGAACAGACAAAACGCCATCTGGCACAGGGCATGATACAGGAGAATTGCTCGTTAGGTTGATGCACGCTCCTTAAGCGGTAGCATACCAGCAGCTACTTAACTTTTCCAGCGTTGATGCTTCCTCTATCTAAAGACAGAGCCTATAAGGTTAAGAGTTTTTTATAACTAAGAACTGGGCATTCGACAGCGCTCATGCTAAATCGGTTAAAGATCGGTACCAAAATTGGAGCAGCATTTGCGCTAGGCATCGGGCTATTTGCGGCGCTTTCGGTTGTTGCCTACGAAGGCATGAACGAACTGATCGATCGCTCCAAATGGCAAACGCACACCTATGCGGTGCTGGGAGAGTTGAAAGAACTGAGTGTTGGGGTGAGTAGTGCAGAAGCGGGACAGCGCGGCTACGTCATTACTGGGCAGGGCACTTATTTAGAACCCTTTACGGCTTCACGGCAGCAAATCCGCGAAACGCTTCAAGAGCTACGCAGACTAACTGCTGACAACCAGAACCAACAGCGCCGATTGGACACGTTAGACCCTTTACTGACCGAGCGGCTAGAAATGATGCAGTCCGTGATCAACGTTCGCCAACAGCGCGGGTTGACAGCGGCTCAGGAACAGGTGAGAACCAACCAGGGTAAGCGGATGACAGACAACATCCGCGCTGTGCTTGGGGAGATGGAAGCGGAAGAATATAGGCTGCTGAATGATCGCTCAAAAGCAGCAGAAGCCGCGACACGACAGACCTTTGATAGCATTACCTACGGCGTGCCGCTCTATGCCACTCTGCTGGCATTGATTGGCTACCTGCTTAGCCGCCATATTTCTCGCCCATTGCAAGAAATTTCGATCGTCACTGAGGAAGTCGGCAATGGCAATTTGACGGTTAGCGTACCGCCGAGCGATCGACGCGACGAAATCGGCACGCTTGGCAGCACATTCAACCAGATGATTACTAGCCTGCGCGACACCACCCGCAAAAACGAGGAGCAGACCTGGCTGCAATCGAATCTGGCAGAGTTCTCAAATCTGCTGCAAGGACAGCGACAGCAGGAAACGGTTGCCCAGCTCATCTTGTCGCGGTTGGCGCCGCTGGTTGGGGCACAGCAGGGTGTATTTTACCTGATGAGCGTGAACAGTGAATCGCCCGTGCTAAAACTGCTCAGCACCTATGCTTACCGAGAGCGCAAGCACCTGAGCAACCAGTTTCAGCTAGGGGAAGGGTTGGTCGGACAGTGCGCGCTGGAAAAGCAGCGTATTCTGCTCACAGACGTTCCTGGCGATTACATTCGCATCCAGTCGGGCTTGGGAAGCGCCCCACCGCTGAACATTGTCGTGCTGCCTGTGCTGTTCGAGCAGCAGGTGGTTGCTGTAATTGAGTTCGCCTCACTTGATGCCTTTAGCGATCAGCATTTGCTGCTGCTAGACCGCGTTAGCAACACACTGGGCGTCGTGCTGAATTCGATCGCTGCCAATAGCCTTACTAGCGAGCTGCTCCAGCAGTCTCAGGCACTGACTGAGGAACTGCAAGCTCAGCAGGACGAACTGCACGAAAGCAATCGCCGCCTTGAAGAGCAGACCGAAGCGCTGCGATCCTCCGAAGCGCTGTTGAAGGAGCAGCAGGAAGAGTTGCAGCAGACTAACGAAGAGTTGCAGCAGCTTAACGAGGAACTAGAAGAAAAAGCCGATTTGCTGACGCTGCAAAAACGTCAGGTAGAGCAAAAGAATCAAGAAATTGAATTGGCGCGGCAGGAATTGGAAGAAAAAGCCGCTCAGCTTGCCCTCAGTTCCAAGTACAAATCGGAATTTCTGGCGAATATGTCGCACGAGTTGAGGACGCCACTCAACAGTCTGCTAATTTTGGCGCGGCTGCTAAGCCAGAACACCGACGGCAACCTCACCGACAAGCAAGTCGATTACAGCCGCACGATCTATTCTGCTGGAACTGATCTGTTGGATCTGATTAACGACATCCTTGATTTGGCAAGAATCGAATCGGGTATGCTGTCGATCGAACCGGAACCTGTTGACTTTACCGAACTGCGCGCCTACCTGGACCGCAATTTCCGCGAAGTTGCTCAAGACAAGCACCTCGACTTTCTCATTCACCTCGATTCCAACCTACCCACCACCCTCACAACTGACCCCAAACGCCTCCAGCAAATCCTCAAAAACCTACTGGCAAACGCCTTCAAATTTACCGAACACGGCGGTGTCACTTTGACGATCGCCCCCACTTCCCACTCCTCACTTCCCACGTCCCAAATTGCCTTTGCCGTCAGCGACACTGGCATTGGCATTTCTGCTGACAAACAGCAGATTATCTTTGAAGCCTTTCAGCAAGCGGATGGCACCACGAGCCGTAAATACGGCGGTACCGGACTCGGATTGTCGATTAGCCGCGAACTAGCACAGCTCCTTGGCGGCAGCATTACCCTCGCTAGCGAGCTTGAAGGCGGCAGCACTTTCACGCTGTATCTGCCAACCCAGCAGAATCCGAGTGCCGTCGATAAAATTGACTCTGCTTTCTTACTCCAGCCCTCAGCTCCCGCGCACTTACCCACTGCCGCACTCCCCGCTCCTTATCCACTTCCTAACGACCTCAACGACGATCGCGATGCCCTACAGCCGGGTGATCGATCACTGCTGATCATTGAAGATGACGTGAACTTCGTGCGCATCCTGGCGGAGATGGCTCGGCAGCAAGGCTTTAAGGTGCTGGTAGCACTACGAAGCTCGACTGGATTAGCACTGGCGCAGCAGTTCAATCCAGACGCAATCATGCTGGATATTCGCCTGCCAGATTTAGACGGTTGGGCTGTACTGGACCGCTTGAAGCACGATCCTGCCACGCGCCACATTCCCGTGCACATTCTCTCTATCGATGATGCTCAGCAGCGTGGACTGCAACGGGGCGCGATAGCCTATCTGCAAAAACCCGTCTCTGCGGATGCGCTCGATCAGGCGCTCGTCGATATCAAAGACTTTCTTGACCGACAAGTGAAGACTCTGCTGATCGTTGAGGACGACATTGTGCAGGCGCAGAGCATTCGGGATCTGATCGGTGAGGGAGATGTAGAAACCACGATCGTGGGTTCCGGCACCGATACCCTTGCTGCCCTCAGCAGAAATCGATTTGACTGTGTCGTGCTGGATCTGGGTCTACCAGATATGTCTGGTTTTGATTTGATCGAGCAAATTAAAGCAGAGGCTGGGAACGCGTCGCCGCCAATTATCATCTACACGGGTAAAGAATTAACGCGACAAGAAGAAACGCAGCTCAGGCGATTGGCAGAAACCATTATTGTTAAAGATGTGCGATCGCCCGAACGACTGCTCGACGAAACGGCGCTGTTTTTGCATCGCGTGCAGGCAAACTTGCCCGCTCCGAAGCGCCAAATTCTGGAGGAGTTGCACCACACCGACTCGGTTCTTGCTCACCGCAAAGTGCTAATTGTGGATGATGATGTTCGCAACATTTTTGCCCTTACCAGTTTGTTAGAGGGCTACGATATGGACGTTGTCTACGCGGAAAACGGGCGAGATGGGTTGAGTGTTTTGCAGGCAAATGCGGATGTCGATGCGGTGTTAATGGACGTGATGATGCCGGAACTAGACGGTTACGAAACGACTCGTGCCATTCGCCAGCAGCCGCAATTTAAGTCGCTGCCAATTATCGCGCTGACCGCAAAAGCCATGCAGGGCGATCGAGAAAAGTGCCTGGAAGCCGGAGCCTCAGACTACATCACAAAACCTGTAGACACAGAGCAGTTGCTGTCGCTGCTGCGCGTGTGGCTATATCGGTGAGTACGGATTCACTATGGTGCTGCTTCCGGCTGAACTTCAGCGAGTAGGAATTCCTCCAATTAAGTGTCAGGGAATCAAAAGCAAATTAGTTGCCTTTATTGGTGAAAGTGTGCGTTGGAACGGTGAGGGACGTTGGATTGAGCCGTTCTTAGGATCGGGAGTCGTCGCATTTAATCTTCTGCCGCCAAATGCGCTGCTTGCCGATAGCAACTGCCATATCATTCGGTTCTACCAAGCGATTCAACAGGGCACAATTGATCGATTAATTGTGCAGACATTTTTGACTCAGGAGGGCAGGAAATTACAGACGATCGGCGCAGAGTACTATTACGAAGTGCGCGATCGCTTCAATCAATCTGCCTCATCCCTCGATTTTCTGTTTCTCAATCGTGCTTGCTTCAATGGCATCATGCGATTTAATCGTCGTGGTAAATTTAATGTTCCGTTCTGCCGCAAACCCCTGCGATTCTCACAAAGCTACATCACCAAAATTGCGAATCAAGTAAACTGGGTGGCTCAGCAAATGTCACGAACCCAGTGGGAATTTCGTGTGGCTCCATGGAGTGAGATTGTGCAAGAAGCGCAATCAACTGACTTCGTATATCTTGACCCGCCGTATATTGGTCGGCATACAGACTATTACAGCGCCTGGACAATGGCAGATGCAGAACAACTGGCGATCGTTACTCAACAGCTTCCCTGCGGTTTTGCGGTTTCAATGTGGCTAGAAAATCAGCACCGCAAGAACGATCACATCCAGCAGCATTGGGCAGAACTAGAACTGCGGCTGTTTCAACATTACTATCACGTTGGCGCAACGGAAAACTGGCGCGGAGAAATGACGGAGGCGCTGCTAATTAAACCCGAATTTGCGATTTGATGTGCAGGGTAACGCTTTACCGAATATCCTCATAAAACTTCTTCAAATAAGTTGCAGAAACTCCCAATCCCCACAGAAATCCAATATAGAAATAGATTGCTGTCGCTTTGAGCGAACCCCATTTGGCAACGCGTCGATCGCTCGATTGCACAACGCGATTTACCTGCACAATTCGTCCTCGTTGCACAATGCGGCGGCACAAATCGCCCTCCTCCATAATTGGTAGTGCAGCATCGAAGCCACCGCATGCCCGAAAATCGTCAGCGCGACAAAACATCACTTGATCGCCAAACAGCAATCGCAATCCTTTAAACCAAAACTGGTAGGGGTGAAATAGCAGCGGTGCGTAGTAGGTTTTCAGATAGTTGTGCAGTGAAATTCCCCAGCGCGTTGTTTGTGCTCCGGTCATCAATGAGATAAATCCGCCGCAGACGATCGTCGAATCCTCCAGCGTGCGATCGATAATGGCAACCAAGTCATCTGGCACCAAGGTGTCGGCGTGCAGAAAGCAAAGAACATCGCCCGTTGCGGCTTCTGCTCCCTCGTTCATCTGGGACGATCGCCCGCGCTGCTTGGATACGCGAACGGTGACACCTGCTGAGGTGGCGAGGGCGATCGTTTCGTCGGTGCTGCCGCCATCCACGACTAGCACTTCGTGCGCGGGAGGCTCTAGTAGCTTGAGCTGATGTAACGTACGATGCAGACAACTGGCTTCGTTCAGAGTCGGAATAATAATTGAGACGCGACGCATACGATGAAACGAAATGATTTGGAGTTTTATACGATTAACGCTGGGCAATGGTGGGATGAAAATGCAACAATCTATCGACTGAATTATCTCAATCCGGCGCGATTTAATTACTTCGATCGTCATCTTGCTCACTGGCGAGGCGTTCGTGTGCTTGATGTTGGCTGCAGTGGCGGATTTACGAGTGAATTTTTGGCACAGCGCGGGGCGATCGTAGCAGGAATTGATCAATCGACTGCTTGTATTGAAGCGGCGAAGAATCATGGAGTGCAAGGTGGGTTAACGATCGACTACTAGCACGGCGTTGCGGAAGTGCTGCCTTATTCAAACACTAGCTTTGATTGTGTTGTGTGCGTCGACGTGCTGGAACACGTTGCCAATCTTCGACACACGCTGCAAGAAATTTACCCAGTGCTGAAACCTGCAAGACTCTTTTTCTTTTACACAATTAATCGTACGTTGAAATCAAAAGTTACTATGAGCTGCCTATTAAAAATATTCTGCAAGAAATTCCGCGTGGCGTGCACAACTGGAACCAGTTTATTCGACCAGATGAGCTAAACGAACACATACAGAGCATCGGTTTCGCAGATGTGGAGATTCGAGGATTCAATATCTTTGGCGAAACGATCGTCGATCATCTTTGAACATATCGCTATTACAAACAAACCCGAAACTTTCAGATTTGCATTAATGACGATCCATCGGTGATGTACATCGGCAAAGTCGTAAAAATCTAGCTAGAGAGTAACTGAGCGAGCGATTCCTGAAGTACGCTAGGCGTAATCTATTCATCTGCCCCCATGACTGGATCAGAACCCTTGATCTTCGGAGCCTTGAAAGGCTTTTTGGCAAGCAAAGCTGCTGAAGAAGCGCAGAAAAGCTTGGCGAGTACGGTGGTCAAGGCTACCGCAGAACAGGTTAAGCCAGGATCGTTAACCGATCAGCTAAAGCAATCGATTTTTAACGCTTCTGGGCAGTACATCACGAGCTTTGCCAATCGTCATGGCGTTCTCAAGGTTTTGGGCATGACCCAACCTGTCTGGATCGAGGACATCTATACCAGAGTGCAGTTTTTGGGAGCAGATGACCTTCGGCAGTATTTGTCCGTTGAAACGTTGGAGCAGGCGTACCGGGAAGCACAGCGGCGACGGTTTCAGTCTACGAAATGCGAGAAACCCGATGGATTAGCGGTTGCTAACGAAGTGCAATATCTCATGGTGCTGGGGCAACCGGGAGCAGGAAAATCGACGTTTTTGCGCCGCGTTGGGTTAGAAGCGCTGAAGCGGAACGAGTCGGATTATCAGCACGCTCTCATTCCGGTGTTTCTAGAACTGAAGCGGTTCAACACTGGAGAGGTAGACATTGAGGGCTCTCCTAGACCTTGTGTGTAGAGTTTTGTGGAGAGCCAAAGCAAAATAATAGCCTCAAGCGGAAATGTTCAAAGTTGTGAAAGCCATATCCTTGGCGCGTAATCAACTTGATTTTCGTATTGATGCCTTCCGTCACCCCACTGGTCGTCCGGTTCTCAAAATTGAGCAGTTTCATTAAGACATTTGAGTTTTAGAAAAACAGCCCCATCAACTTCATGACATCCATCGACAGTGACATAAGGTAAGTGAAGCAGCGTGTCGAGATAGAAATCCATATCCCAACTCCAGTTTGTGCCTGACTATACCATTCTCACACACTTCCCAGGAGAGCCTCCACATCTTTTCCACGTCATTTAAAGCATGTCCCCGGAATCCTGAGTAAAAGTAAGGCAAGGGTTCATTTCGCTGAGAAAATTCTTGTCTAATTAGTTCCTTTAGCCGATCTGCATACTTTGCATTTCGCGTGGTAACCCCATGAATAAAAAATACAAGCATTGTTGTTCCTGAAAGTAAAGCGACTGAGATCAGGGATCTCACCTGGATCGACTAAAAAAGCAGCCTACCTGAAGGTAGACTGCTTCCAGAATTCCCAAGCTAGGCAGATTACATCATGCCCATACCGCCCATACCGCCCATACCGCCCATACCGCCCATACCGCCCATACCACCCATGCCGCCCATGCCGCCCATGTCGGGAGCGCCACCGCCAGCGGGTTTCTTCTCAGGCTTCTCGACAACAAGGGCTTCGGTAGTCAGGACCATTCCAGCCACTGAAGCAGCATCCTGAAGCGCCGATCGAACTACCTTCGCCGGATCGACCACGCCTGCCGCAATCATGTCCTCGAAGGTATTCGTGAGCGCGTTGTAGCCCACATTGAAGTCCAGGTTGCGCACCTTTTCTACCACTACAGAGCCTTCTACGCCGGAGTTGTCCGCGATCTGGCGCAGTGGTGCTTCTAGCGCCTTAACCACGATGTCTGCCCCAATTTGCTCTTCGGCATTCAGGCTAGATTTTAGGTCATTCACCTTAGACGCTAAATGCAGCAGCGTTGTACCGCCACCAGGAACAATGCCTTCTTCTACAGCGGCTTTCGTTGCGTTGAGGGCATCTTCAATGCGGAGTTTGCGGTCTTTCAATTCCGTCTCGGTTGCTGCGCCAACCTTGATAACTGCGACGCCACCTGCCAGCTTTGCAATCCGCTCCTGCAGCTTTTCCTTGTCGTAATCTGAATCACTGCGCTCTAGTTCGCGGCGCAATTGACCAACCCGCTTGTCGATGTCAGATTTATTCTCGGCACCTGAGACGATCGTCGTGTTGTCCTTGGTAATCGTCACTTTGCGGGCGTTCCCCAGCATGTCGAGGGAAACCGCATCCAGACTCAGACCAATGTCCTCAGAAATCACTTGACCGCCCGTGAGCACGGCGATGTCTTGCAGCATTGCCTTCCGTCGCTCACCAAATCCCGGAGCCTTGATTGCGGTAACGTTCAGAACGCCACGCAGGCGGTTCACCACTAGCGTTGCCAGCGCTTCGCCTTCAATGTCTTCAGCAATAACCAGCAGTGGTTGACCCGAGCGGGCAATCTTCTCCAGCACCGGAATCAGGTCTTGAATCGAGCTAATTTTTTTATCGGTGAGCAGGATCGCCGCGCTCTCAAATTCCGCGATCATCCGCTCAGTGTCCGTGACGAAGTAGGGCGAGATGTAGCCCCGATCGATCTGCATCCCCTCGACCACATCCAGTTCGGTGTTGAGGGACTTCGATTCTTCAACGGTAATCACGCCGTCTTTGCCGACTTTGTCCATCGCTTCGGCGATCATTGCCCCAATTTCCTCATCACTGCCCGAGGAAACGGTGGCGACCTGCGCGATCGCATTGCCCTCGACGGGCTTTGCTACTGCCTGAATCTCCTCGACTAGCTTGGCAACTGCTTTCTCAATGCCGCGTCGCAATGCCACCGGATTGCTGCCCGCCGCCACGTTTTTCATGCCTTCACGGATCATCGCCTGTGCCAGAACAGTGGCGGTGGTCGTACCGTCGCCTGCTAGGTCTTTTGTCTTGGAGGCAACTTCCCGAATCAGCGATGCGCCCGTGTTCTCTAGCGGGTCTTCCAGTTCAATCTCTTTGGCGATCGTGATGCCATCGTTGACGATTTGGGGTGTACCGAATTTCTTCTCCAGCAGAACGTTGCGCCCTTTGGGACCCAGCGTAACGCGAACAGCGTCTGCCAGTGCATTGACGCCGCGCTCTAATGCCTGACGCGATTCATCATTAAATACAATTATCTTTGCCATAGCTGCCTACGCAATTCGCCACTCCAAATTTAGCACTCAACTTGCCTGAGTGCTAAAGAGACGAGCAGTTTTGGGCTAAGAGAGGACATTCAGTGATAGCCGCATAGCTAAGTAGCTGTTCTGACGCCACATTTTTCGTTATTGCACCTGCCGCAAACCGTGGGCAACGTGAAACTAAATCTCTCGGTTGACAGCTTCCCATATTCCAAACGGCTTGTTTGGGTTGGGAAGCGCTAATCTGGATAGAGAGCAACTGTGCTCTAGTCAATGTAAGGGTAGTTGATTAAAGACACTCACTATGTTTGAAGCGCTCTCCGATCGCTTGGAGTCTGCCTGGAAGACGCTGCGAGGTCAGGACAAGATCTCCGAGTCCAATATCAAAGATGCCGTGCGGGAAGTGCGGCGGGCACTGCTGGAGGCAGACGTTAACCTCCAGGTAGTGAAGAACTTTGTGGCGGAGGTGGAAGCCAAGGCGCAGGGAGCTGCCGTCATCGCTGGAGTCCGCCCAGACCAGCAGTTCATTGAAATTGTCTACAACGAACTCTTGCAGGTGATGGGGGAAACGAACATTCCCCTGGCTGAGGTAGAGCCTGCGCCAACGATCGTGCTGATGGCGGGCTTGCAGGGTACTGGTAAGACGACCGCGACGGCAAAACTGGCACTGCACCTGCGCAAAGAAAATCGCAGCGTGCTGCTGGTCGCAACGGATGTCTACCGACCAGCGGCGATCGACCAGTTAGTCACTCTGGGTAAGCAAATCAACGTGCCCGTGTTTGAACTGGGCAATGACGCTAATCCAGTCGAAATTGCCCGTCAGGGCGTCGAGAAAGCCAAAGCCGATGGCATCAACACCGTCATCATCGACACAGCGGGACGGTTGCAGATCGACCAGGACATGATGGGCGAACTGGCCCGCATCAAAGACACAGTGCAGCCTCACGAAGTGCTGCTGGTCGTGGATGCAATGACGGGTCAAGAAGCCGCGAACCTTACCCACACCTTCCATGAGCAGATCGGAATCACTGGCGCAATCCTGACCAAAATGGACGGCGACACGCGGGGTGGAGCAGCACTATCAGTGCGGCAAATCTCTGGGCAGCCGATTAAATTTATTGGTACAGGCGAAAAAGTCGAGGCGTTACAGCCGTTCTATCCCGATCGAATGGCATCGCGCATTCTGGGTATGGGCGACGTACTGACGCTGGTGGAAAAAGCGCGGGAGGAAGTAGACATCGCCGAAGCCGAAAAAATGCAGGAGAAAATTCTCTCTGCTAAGTTCGACTTCACTGACTTCCTGAAGCAAACTCGGTTACTCAAAAATATGGGTTCTCTTGGCGGCATCATGAAGATGCTGCCCGGAATGCCGAAACTGAGCGACGATGATTTGCAAAAGGGCGAAACGCAGCTAAAACGCGCTGAGTCGATGATCGGCTCAATGACGATCGAGGAACGCAAGGACCCCGATTTGCTGGCAAGCTCACCGAGCCGTCGCCGACGGGTTGCTAAGGGTTCTGGCTATCCTGAAAGCGATGTTAGCAAGCTGGTGAGTGACTTCCAGAAGATGCGAAGCCTGATGCAGCAGATGGGGCAGGGACAGTTTCCCGGCATGGGAATGCCCGGAATGGCAAGTCCCTTCGGCAACCCGTTTGGCGGCAATCCCTTTGGAGGGGGTGGCAACCCAGCGTCACAACCGGGATGGCGCGGCTATCCGGGCGGTGCGGCTGGTAAGAAGAAGAAAAAGGACAAGAAAAAGAAAGGCTTTGGAACGCTGTAGCGATAGTTTATCGTGCAGGCTTGAAAAAGCGTAACCTGGGTCGCTGCCCCGTGGTATGATAGAGAATCCATGCCCTTTGCTAAAGGGTCAGCGCTTACTATGAGATGGCACCCTATTTGTCGATTGGAGACAACCCCGCACCACTATGATTAAACTGCGATTGAAGCGTTACGGTAAGAAGCGTGAAGTTAGCTACCGCCTTGTAGCGATGAACAGTCGCGATCGTCGCGACGGTCGCCCCCTGGAAGAACTGGGCTTCTTTAACCCGCGCACCGATGAGACGCACCTGAATGTTCCGGCGATCGTGAAGCGCTTGAAAGAGGGCGCACAGCCCACAGAAACCGTGCGTACCATTTTGCGAAAAGCGAACGTTTTTGAAGAACTCAATGCTTGAACCTGCTCCGCACCCGTCTTCTCAAGCAGCAACGCCTGACTATGGCGGATTAGTTCAGTTTTTGGTGAAGCCGTTTCTCGAGCAACCAGACTCGCTACGTGTTGACTGCGAAGTTTCACATGGTAAAGCGAAGGTTTGGGTGCGTGTGGCATTTGAAGGCGCAGACAAGGGGCGAGTGTTTGGGCGAGGCGGGCGCAACATTCAGGCAATCCGAACGGTGCTAGAAGCTGCCGCCCACGCCGCAGGCTATTCTGCCCACCTTGATGTTTACGGCAGTCAGCCCCACGGACGCCAAGAGGACACCGAGCACGAACCCCCTCGAGAAAAGTCTTCCCCGCGTCGATCGCCTGGTCCTCCATCACCGAGGCCGCGACCCCAATAGGTGTGCTGTACGCCAAACTCTTATGAGCAGAGCAACGCTTGAGCTATCCGAGAATTGGAAACTCAAGCGTTTTTGCGTTTTTTAGCCCCATCGAGACTATCGACCACTTTAGGAGGCATTAATTGACTGCATGACTGAGGCATTAACGATTCAATTGCCCAGCGTTGAAAGCGCGATCGCCCTAGCAGGTGAGCGAGAAGAGAACCTGAAAACTCTGGCGCGCCAAACCGGAGCCACCCTGGTCCTAAGAGGGCAGGAACTGCTAATTTCTGGCACCAATAGTCAGGTCAAGCTTGCAGATCGATTGGTGCGATCGTTGAAGGACTTTTGGAGCCAGGGCAAAACGATTTCCGGCGTCGATATTTTGACTGTCCAACAGGCGCTAGACACTGAACAGCAAGAGGAATTGCAGGACCTCCAGCGCGACGTGTTAGCCCGCACTCGTCGCGGTGAAGAGATTCGCGCCAAAACGTTTCGACAGCGGCAGTACATTCAAGCGGTGCGGACACACGACCTCACCTTCTGCATCGGTCCGGCGGGAACCGGAAAAACTTTTCTGGCAGCGGTTCTAGCTGTACAGGCGCTGCTAGCAAATCAGTTTGAGCGGATAATTTTGACTCGCCCTGCTGTGGAAGCCGGAGAGCGGTTGGGATTTTTACCTGGAGACTTGCAGCAGAAAATAGACCCCTATTTGCGCCCGCTGTACGACGCGCTGTTTGAGTTCATTGATCCAGAGAAAATTCCCAGTCTGATGGAGCGCGGCGTGATTGAGGTGGCTCCGATCGCCTACATGCGCGGACGCACACTCAACAACGCCTTTGTCATTCTGGACGAAGCCCAAAACACAACGCCTGCGCAAATGAAGATGATTCTGACGCGCTTGGGGTCGCGATCGCGCATGGTGGTAACGGGCGACATGACGCAAACCGACTTGCCGACTAGTCAAGCCTCTGGTTTAGCGGTAGCAGAGAAAATTCTGCAATCTGTTGAGGGAATCGCATTCTGTCGCTTGTCTAAAGGGGACGTGGTGCGCCACCCGCTCGTACAGAGAATCGTAGCGGCGTACGAGCAGTATGAAAAGTAGAGATAAAGACAGCTAGATCAGTGTAAATCCTTAACGATCGCGTCCGGAGTTCTAAGATCCGGTGAAGTAGAATGCTGGGAACTGGTGACGTTCTTTACTGTTCTTTACTATAGAAGAACCTCTGTCCTCAGCTATTTCTGGTAACATCGGCGATCAATTACATGAAGCGCTTTAAGCCTGTTCTCACTCTTATTCTGTGTTTGTGCCTGTTTTATCTAGTGAAGTCAGCACTTGGGATTAATATTTCCCAGCGGTATCACGTGATCGACCTGGTGAAAATTCCGGTCAAGTTTGTGCACAGACTGAGTAGCTAGGTAGCCGTCATGAACTGCAGGTAGCAGCGCAAACGAAATAGACGGTTGAGAGCCGTCAGCTATCGGCGATTCTATAGCCAGCGTTCCGCCAGGAAGATTTTTGACGGGTCAAAGACCCTCACAATTTGACCCTGATCCAGCTTTATAGCTTTCAGCTACTCGTCAAATCTAGTTTGGCAGACCACAAGGGTGGCAATGACTTGAAGATCGCGATCGGCTAGGAGCGACATAGCGCAAGCTG
>NZ_JACJPG010000598.1 GCF_014695955.1 Leptolyngbya sp. FACHB-36
CGATCGTCGATCACCACAATCTCGAATCCCGCCAGCTGAGCGATTTGCGCTAAAGGAATCGCGACGTGTCCAGCTCCCATAATGACTAAGGTTGGCGGCGGCACTAAGGGTTCAATTAGGGCATGATCCGTCGCTCTAATCGTGTGGAAGTCGTTGGGCATTAAGTACGGCGATTTTGCAGAATCGAACGGCGTGACGATCGCCGCGCCACCCAAGCCCAAGCTGTTTAGAATCTGCGCCACTAGTGTTTGCGCTTCTGCGCCCGCCCATCGCTCCAGCCACACCTGCATTTTGCCGCCGCAAATCCCCTGCGTCTCCCGATCCGGCGCACCAGAGAGGTCAATCTCAACGAACTGCTTTGTGCCCGACTGCAACACCGTCAATGCTCGCTGCTGCACCACGGCTTCGCCTGCACCGCCCCCGATCGTTCCAATGAGCCTACCGTCTGCACACACAATCATTTTCGCGCCGACTTCTCGCGGAACTGATCCCTGCACGGTGGTAATGGTTGCTAAGACAACGGGTTCCTGCTGCAATACTTCAGCTAGTTGTTCGTAGAAGTGCCGCACAAGGTTCTATTCAAGGTGTCTACCCCTTTTAGTTAGCAGAAATTGGGGCAGGTGTGTTGTGACTTACATTGCTGAACGCACCGATCGAGATGCTGTGTAGGGCGCGATCGCAGCAGGCGCCTTAGAAATTAACGAGCCTGATCCCGAAGACTGCCTTGCAGGGTGCCAGCAAGAGAACAAGTCAATAAAACCTTGGACAAACGTTTTAGCATTGTTGCCTAGGTGGTTTACTGCCGCTCGACTTGCCCTATGAAATGCCGTTGGCTTAATTCACCGATTCCAAAAACGTTTGCACCGTTCTATCGGGACTGAGCACCACGCGAATTCTGGCGCTGTTACCGCGCTTAAGCGGAGACACAAACGCTTCACCAACCAAAGGAATTCCGGTGCGATCGATGTAATCCCCTGAGGCTTGTCCGAGCGGTACGATCGCGCTGACCGAGCCATTCGCATCAATGGTTAATTGGTACTCCAGTGTCTGCTTCAGTTCTTGCGGAGGCGACCAACGCCCCTGGAAAAACTGTTTCGCTTCTGCCACCTGAGGAATATCAGCGCCAACGCTTGGCGGCTCTGGTACCTTTGCTGCCCGACTAGCCTCTGATGGAGCTGCCGATTCAAAAGAAGCGGCGCCAGGATCGGCTGACGGATCCTGTGGACGGGGATTCGCAGCAATTGAGGGATTTGGCACAGCCGATCGCCCACTGTCGCTCGGTCCTGCCTCTGGAATAATAATGGTCGGACGAGCGGGCATTGCGGGTCCAGAGCTGCGAGCAGTGGATTGTTGATTCGTTGGAGGCGCAACCGGGGCAGCTTTTGGCACCGTGATCGTTGGCATGCCAGGCTGAGTCGGTACTGTAGTAGACCCCGGCGGCGGTGGCGGCGGTAGTGGTTGATTGGACCCGAATGGCGACTGCCCTGGAACCGTTGGCAGCGACTCTGGTGAGGGAAGCTGAGTCGCAATTTTTTGGTCGCTGCTGCTGGCTCCCTGGCTAGACGTGGGCGCACTGCTTTGCACAGTGCCTGCGTTATCCACCAGTTTTGCCACAGAGGCAGCTAGCCCGATCGTCAGCAGCGACACTGCCGCAATTTTGCCCCAGGCAGGCGTCGTTCTTAACCAGTTTGGCGACTGGAGATTGGGCAGCGCCAAGCCATCTGCCGCGTACTCCTCTAACGCGTTCGCCAAGTCAAACAGTTGCAGAGTGCTAAGCCGCACGATCGTTCCTGACGTCTCACTTTCTAGCGATCCCAGAGTTAGCCGATGAGCTAGCAAACCATCGGGCTGAAGCAGGATTCCTGCTGTGTTTGAAGTGGCAGGCGGTGCAGCATCTACCACCGCGAGTGCCGATCGTCTTTGGAAGAGAGCCGCTCCGGTTTCTGGCAGTTCGGCTGTTCCCACCGATCGATCAAACGACTGTCCTAGCAGCGTCTGAACGTAGGCCTGCACCGTATCCGACAGCGCGTCGAGTTGAGCACGATCGCCTCGCAGCGTTGTCCACTGCTCCTGAGGCAATGTTGGGTCGTCTAGGCTCAGTTGAAACCGCACGTGCTTCAGCACCGATCGACCTGCCCATTGGGACAGCGGCGACTGCTTCGCAGAAATCTCCAGCGTGCAGGTCGGCGGAGTATATCGTCGCAACACGGAATGGGACATGAGAGAGAAGTTAGGGGCTAGGGACTAGGGAGTAGGGGCGAATTCATGATGCAAAATTATTCACCCTTTCGCGCGATCAAGCAGCGCCAGCCATAACCGTCGAGGACCGCTAGACGCGCTGTAGAAGAGCAGGTCAATCAGCAGCTTCAGAGCAAGGTGAGTAAGAGTTTCAGGAGATGTCGCATCGCCATCATCCATGCGCTCTTGATACAGATTATTGAACGTATCCAGGTAGTCTCCCAGAAGTGCGGCTTGATGCGGTTCGCGGTGTTGTTCTGCCAGTTGCTCCAGTAGCGCCACGGCGCGGCGAATTAGCTCCTGCTGCTGCTTGGCTAGATTGCAGGTAATTAGCACGATCGCCCGTGCCTCTTCCACATCCAGCTTCTTGCGCCCGCCCTGTCCTTTACGGAGCGGACTAGACTGTCGCAACCGCCACAGAGATACCCGATCTGCCACCAACGACTCTAAATGAAGTTCTGCTGCCGCTTGCAGCATCGCTTCAGAGCCAATGCCTGCCAGTGCTTCTAGTGCCAGCAGGACCAAGTCCAGTTGCGCTTTGATGTTATCTAGCTGAACCGGATCGGGCTGGTTTTGCAAGGGCAGGGTTTCGACGACGGAGCGGGGGCGTTCTGGGGCAGACAACTTAGCGGTAGGCGGCATAACTTCAGGATACGCAATAGAACCGAGGCTAGCTCAGTGGTTACTTCTCTTGAAACAGGACTGGCGAATTCGTTGGGATGTTTCCTGGCGTCAGTCCTACTTACTCCTTTGCATCGGTGCTGCACCCAAATCCGGCGGATTTACAGGCAGCAGTAGAACCCGAATACTCCTAGCGTGCCATGTTCCGCTGCGTGGTGCCTCACCCAATTGGATAGCCGTTTTACTCCGCAACCTAATCAAGTTATCACCGCTACACGGTATCCCCAGCGAAGCAGTGCCAGCTTCAAACAAAAACGCGATGCTGAAGACTCGGCATCTGACGGCGCACTTGCTCTAAGCGCGATGGCTCGATCGCCGCGATCGCGACTCCAGGCTGGTCACCAGCGTCTGCCAAAATCGTTCCCCACGGATCAATAATCATCGCGTGCCCGTGCGTTTGTCGCATGGCGTAATGCACCCCGGTTTGGGCAGGCGCAATCACGTAGCAGGTATTTTCGATCGCCCGTGCTTGCAGCAGGACTTGCCAGTGGTCCTTTCCGGTGTACGCGGTAAACGCCGCGGGGACAAACAGCACTTCTGCTCCCATCTGTGATAGATGGCGGTACAGTTCTGGAAATCGCACGTCGTAGCAAACCGACAGTCCCAAATGACCCAATTCTTTAGAGGGGTACACCGACGGCATCCGCAGTCCAGCTAAAACCGTGCCAGATTCTTGGTAAGTGTTCCCGTCGGGCAGATTGACATCAAACAAGTGAACTTTCTCGTAGCGGGCGAGTTCCTGTCCGCTGGGGTCAATCAGCAAGGCAGTATTGTGGACTTTGCCGTTGCCTACGGGAATTGGGAACCCGCCACCCACCACCGTTACCTGAAACCGCTGCGCCATTGTTTTTAGAAACGTCTCGCTTTCCTGAGCGATCGTTTCTGCTTGTGCAAGTTTGGCGTCTTCATCACCTAGGAAGGAGAAATTCTCTGGCAGCGCCACCAGTTCTGCTCCCTGACGCACTGCCAAATCAATCAACTCCTCTGCCTGCACCAGATTTTTGTGCAGGTCGGGAAGGCTGGTCATCTGTAAGGCGGCGGCTAAATAGGACTTCATACACTCAATTCAAACACTCGGTATATAGCTGGGCGTTAATGGCTTCTATCCTGGAGGGCTGCCAAGGATTCCGATGCAGCAGTAACTACAATTTAAAGCTTGTCCAGGCACGTCGGGCAAAGAAACACCGAAACGTGGCAGCTCTTTACGACTGGGTGAGCGCTTACATCAGTGGTCAGCACAAGACAAACAACCGACAACAGACGGCTGACCTCCTGAGTCAGTGTGGTAAGACGTTAAGCTTCGACCTTGACGCCTTTCCAGAACGCAATGTAGCCCTCAATGTTTTTGGCAGCATCCTTAGTAGTGGGGTAGTACCAGGCAGCATCGGGGTTTGTTTTGCCATCGACTTCGATCGTGTAGTAGCTGGCAATGCCCTTCCAGGGGCAGGTGGTGTGGGTGTTGCTGTCGGTGAAGTACTGGCGGTTGATTGCGTCTGGCGGAAAGTACTGGTTGCCTTCGACGACTTCACAGCGATCGCTTTCGGCAAGAACGGCACCGTTCCAAATTGCTTTAGGCATGGGAATTTTGAGAATTATAAATCACGTCAACAAAAGCCTAACGAAGGTTCCGGACTTACGCAAATGGTGTCCTCTTAAAGTGAATAGGAACAGTCTCTTCCCACGTCTGTAGACAAATTTCAATCTGTCACCGAAAATCTCGATGTGACTCGTTGCCAAGATAGGGTTAGATCAACGCATACCATCATTCTCAGCGTTTCAGGAGTTACTGCCATGACCGTGCAACAGCCAAGCGCCGTGCGTTTGTCCAACTATGATGCCGTGCAATCGATTCCAGAAGTGTGGGCGATCGCGGCGCAGCGCTTCGGCAACGTTCTGGCAGTGCACGATCCCCACAGTAAGCCTGAAGTCAAACTGACCTACGCCGAACTTTATCAGCAGATGCAGCAGTTTGCAGCAGGGTTGCAGGCATTGGGGATTCAGCCCTCAAGCGATCCAATTCCGCCTCGCGTGGCGCTGTTTGCCGATAACAGTCCTCGCTGGCTGATCGCAGACCAAGGCGTCATGCAGGCGGGTGCGGCGGATGTCGTGCGGAGTGGACAAGCGGATGCAGAGGAACTGCTGTTCATTCTGGGAAACAGCGAGGCGATCGCTCTGATTGTCGAAGACTTAGCAACCTTGAACAAACTTCGCGAGGGCTTGCCTAATTTACCGCTTCAGTTTGTGGTGCTGCTGTCTGATGAAGCCGTTAGCCCTGACGAAATGCCGAAAGTGCTGTCGTTTCCGCAGGTGATGGCGCTGGGCGATCGCCACTCGCTGCAACCCGCACAGCACACTCGCGAAACCTTAGCGACGCTAATGTACACCTCTGGCACGGGAGGAACGCCCAAAGGCGTGATGTTGAGCCACGGTAATTTGGTTTCTCAAGTGACCGCTTGTCCAGAAATTGTTGTGCCGCAGGCAGGAGAGCGCGTGCTCAGCATTCTGCCAATCTGGCACAGCTACGAGCGCAGCTTCGAGTACTTCATCTTCTCGAACGGCTGCACCCAAATCTACACCAACATTCGCCACGTCAAAAAAGACCTGAAAGACTTTCAGCCGCACTACATGGTCGGCGTACCGCGACTGTGGGAATCGATCTACGAAGGTATTCAAAAGCAACTGCGCGATCAGCCTGCCAGTCGCCAAAAGCTGGTGAAATTTTTTCTAGAGACGAGTCATGAATACGTCTTGGCGCGGCGACTGTTCCAAAAGTTGGATTTGGAGCGGTTGACTCCTTCGGCAGTGGAGCGACTCGGCGCGCTGCTGCGGATGATCCCCCGCTGGATTGTGCATCGGCTGGGCGATCGCATCGTCTACCAAAAAATTCGTGCGGGCACGGGTGGATCGATCAAATTTGTCGTCAGTGGCGGTGGCTCGATCGCGCAGCACCTAGAAGATTTTTTTGAAATTGTTGGTGTGGACATCCTTGGTGGCTACGGCTTAACTGAAACCTCGCCCATTACAAACGTGCGGCGTCCGTGGCGCAACGTGCGCGGTGCAGACGGTGAAACCCTGCGCGACACCGAAATTGCCATTGTTGACCCAGAGACGCGACAGCCGCTTCCGCCCGGCAAACAGGGACTCGTGATGATTCGCGGTCCTCAGGTCATGCAGGGTTACTTCAACAATCCGGAGGCAACTGCCAAGGCGATCGACCGCGATGGCTGGTTTAATTCTGGTGACTTGGGCATGGTGACGAGCGCAAACGATCTCGTGATCACCGGACGGGCAAAAGACACGATCGTCCTGACGAACGGCGAAAACATTGAGCCGCAGCCGATCGAAGACGCCTGCCTCCGCAGCCCCTACATTGATCAGATCATGCTGGTGGGTCAAGATCAAAAAGTCTTGGGTGCCTTGATTGTCCCTAACGTAGAAGCGCTAGAAAAGTGGTCAGAGGAACAGCAACTTCCCTCCCTTAACCTGGAAAGCAAACCCGTCCAGGACTTGATCCGCAACGAACTGAATCGGCTGGTGAAGGACCGTTCTAGCTACCGTCCTGACGATCGCATTGGTCCGTTTCGTTTGATTTCGGAGCCGTTTACGATCGAGAATGGACTGCTGACCCAAACGCTAAAAATTCGTCGCAACGTCGTGATGGAGCGCTACCAAGGTATGATTAGCGAGATGTTTGTTTAGAGCAGCTTGTCGAACGCTGCTAGAGCAAACAGCACGCTATCGTCCTGGTTCTCCCGTCTCTAAACGGCGTGCGATAAGCGTGCATCTCCTACTTTTTCCGCCATTTCGTTCACACCTTTTTCTGTCAAACCCGTTATGGATGTTCCGCAATCTAATTTGCTTCTGAAGCGATCGATCAATGTCAAGGCGATCGTCACTCCTCGCTGGAAGGACGAAGCGCAACAGCAGCTACAGGCGCAGATCAACCAGCTTGACAGCCAACTGCAACAGTTGGAAATGCAAGGGCAACGCATGATCGCTGAAATCCAAAAGCAAAGCTTGAAGCCGCCTGGTCCTGAAACTGTGCAGCAGATCGACAGCATTCAGACGCAGGTGAACCAAAAGAAAAGCGAATTTCTAGAGCAAAAAAACCAGGTGTTGCAGCAGCTTCAGCAGGTGCAAATGCTGGATCTGGACCAGGAAGTGAATCAAGGTCAAATTGATAGCATTTTCCGGGTCGAGGTGGGTGATAATCTGATCGACAAGATGCAGATCGAGGTGGTTCTCCGCGACGGCATTGTTGAAGAGATTCGAGGCAGCGTCTAGACTACACGGCTGACGATCAATCCATACCGTTGAATCGCGCATCTGAGTCAGGCATCCGCCTGCTTCTAACGTTTACGTTTTGGGAACTCCGCTCCATGATTTACGAAGTCTTCATGCCTGCACTCAGTTCGACCATGACTGAGGGAAAAATCGTCTCCTGGGTGAAGTCGCCTGGAGACAAAGTGGAAAAGGGCGAAACCGTTGTGGTGGTGGAGTCCGACAAGGCAGATATGGACGTGGAATCCTTCTACGAAGGCTACTTAGCGACGATCGTCGTCCCCGCAGGCGAAACGGTTCCCGTCGGGAACGCGATCGCTCTAATTGCTGAAACCGAAGCGGAAATCGAGACGGCGCAGCAGCAGAAGTCGTCGAGTCCGGCTCCAGTTCCAGCGGCAGCCTCGCCTGATTTGGCGGCGGCAGTTGCGGTGGCTCCGGTAGAAACCGAGCAGAACGGCAACGGCAGCAAGAGTGGTCGGACGATCGCCTCACCTCGCGCCCGCAAACTGGCGAAAGACCTCAAAGTAGATTTGGCGACTCTGAAAGGCAGTGGTCCTCACGGACGAATTGTGGCAGAGGACGTAGAAGCAGCGGCGAACGTCAGCAAGCCCGTACCTGCGCCTGCTGCGACGACGGCGGCTCCACCGCCTGCTCCAG
>NZ_JACJPG010000599.1 GCF_014695955.1 Leptolyngbya sp. FACHB-36
GCGCTAGCGCTGGGCGGTGCCCCAATCAACGCTCAAATTCCGCCAGAGTGCAGCCCTGACGTTCTGAACAATACGCTAAATCTGTCGCTGCTGCTGCAATGTCGAGCGTTTCAGCCAGGACAGACTGGGCTGGACTTGCACGATCGTCGTGTCAAAGCCATTATTGCGATGAACCCGATCGCCAGCGCGGTGTTTGGGCGAAACAGTATTCAGCAAGTTGGCGTGCCAACCATGATTGTGGCAGGCAATGCCGATACGATCGCGCCCGCTCTCCAGGAGCAGATTCAGCCGTTTACCTGGTTGACAACCAACGATAAATATTTGCTGCTGCTAGAGCAGGGAACGCATTTTTCCGTGATTGGCACGTCTGCATCAGGCGATGTGCTGCCGATCCCCGAAGATGTGATTGGTCCCAGTCCTGCGACAGCCCGCCGCTACGCCAGCGCCATGAGCGTTGCTTTCTTTCAAACCTACCTGGCGAATCAGTCTACATTTCGTCCTTACCTAAGTGCCACCTACACCCGAGCGATCAGCGAAGCGCCGATCGAGCTTAGTTTGGTGCGATCGTTCAGCTCTAATTTATCGTTCCGATAGTTCCAGGACAGCCACAGATGAGCCGCGTACAGCAGCACCAACAAAAACGAGCTAATGTTGTTAGCGGTTAGTCATGACTCGTTAGCGCGTTGCCAAAAGCTCAACTCCAAGAACGAATCACGGATGACAAATCACTAAAAACAAATCACAGTTCTCTATGTCTGACCAGCGAATCTCCATTTCTCTCTCTAGCATTGTCAGTATTCTCGTGGTGGTTCTGCTGATCCTGCTGCTGTCGCGGCTGCAAGATTTATTGATTGTGCTCATGATTTCGGTGGTGTTGGCGGCGTCGATCGCACCGATCGTCAACTGGGCAGAGCGGCGACAGATGCCTCGCTGGTTAGCCGTGCTGTTTGTGTATTTGGCATTGATTGGCGGCTTCGTAGGAGTCGGCTTGCTGATTGGTCCCACACTGCTGACTCAGACCGAGACGTTGATTACTCAAATTCCGGTGTACACCGAGGCACTGTACGGTCGTATTCAAGACCTCGCCGCCCGCCTGAACAGCTCGCAGCCGAATTTAGTAACAGAATTTGTCAATCCGCAAGCGCTGAGTAACTGGCTGATCCGCTCTGGACAGCAGTTGCTACTCCGCTCCTATGGTTTAACGAAGGGCATTGTGGGCGGTGTGCTTGAGGCAATCCTGGTTTTGCTGATCTCAGCCTATATGTTGGCGGGCAGCAAGAGCCTATTGGACGGCTTGACTAATCTGTTTCCCCACCCGTGGGATCGCCGCCTGCGGGCACAAGTGAAGCCAGTGAGTCAGCGCATGGGCGGCTTTATTCAGGGTCGGGCGATCGTCTCGATCATTCTGGGCGTGGTGATCACGATCGGGTTAAGCCTGCTGGGTCTGTCGCAGTTTGCCCTTGCCTTGGGCGTGTTTGCTGGAGCGACGAACCTGATCCCGTTTGTTGGACCGCTGCTTGGCGCGGTACCTGCCCTTTTAGTCGCAATTTCCACGGGAGGGTGGACGTGGGTTTGGGTGCTGCTGCTATTTCTGATTGTGCAAAACCTGGAAGGCAATATTTTGACGCCGCTGCTCATTGGCTCCTCGGTAAAGCTGCATCCGCTGTATCTGCTGCTGGCGGTGATTGGTGGCACCGAGGTGCTGGGAGTTCTAGGAGCGCTGGTTGTGCCGCCCTGGGTGGCAGGAGCGGCAGTGCTGCTAGAAAATCTTTATCTACGCCCTAAAGCGATCGGTGAAGCCCGCGCCGACCGATCAGACCTACCGGATGACGAGAATCCTTCTGTAAATTCTACGGAGACACCAATATCAATTTCATGAAGGAGGGTTGATTTTGCCAGAGAAGCGGGTAGAGTAGGTTGAAGCTCATATACACTTCCAACTGTCATCCCTCTATGGTTAGAAAGAATTCTCGCCTCCTGTTAATGGTGTCGCTGTGCAGTATTGCTGGGGTTGTCGTAGGTGGCACCTCTGGCTGGGCAGAAACCAATAACTGCCTTCAGGCTCCAATCCCGACGGCTGAATGCTTGACCACTAACCCGACCCTAAAGACGATCGAAGGTATGAGCGTTGGTTTAGTTGCCGGAGTCGGTGCAGCGCTGGGTGCTGCTTGGCAAGCGAAGCGCGGCGAACTGTGAACAAGCTTAGACGCTGTAGAGCCAGAATTCCTAATTGAATGACGGA
>NZ_JACJPG010000006.1 GCF_014695955.1 Leptolyngbya sp. FACHB-36
GGGCAGAGCGAATTCAAGCGATCGTCCGTGCCCTGCGCACGTTCTCTCGCATGGACGAAGCCGAGGTGAAAACGGTGAACATCCACGACGGCATCGACAGCACGCTGATGATTTTACAAAGCCGCCTCAAGCCCACCGCCGGACACAGAGGCATTGACATCATTCGGGACTACGGTAACCTGCCGTTAATCGAGTGCTACGCCGGACAGCTAAATCAAGTGTTTATGAACGTGTTGAGCAATGCGATCGATGCGTTAGAGGACGCGATGGCGCAGGGGAAATGGGACGCGGAAACCCACTCGACTCCCCAAATTCACGTTTGTACCGAGCAGGTGGGCGATCGCGTCGTCATTCGCATTCGCGACAACGGACCCGGAATGCGGGAGAGCGTGCGAAAGCGTTTGTTTGAACCGTTCTTCACCACGAAAGCCGTTGGCAAGGGGACCGGGCTGGGGCTTTCCATTAGCTATCAGGTCGTGGTCGATCGTCACGGCGGTCAGCTGACGTGCACTTCGGCTCCCGGCGAAGGCGCGGAATTTGTGATTCGCTTGCCGCTAGGGCGTCGTCGTGGATTGTAGGAACTGACGCTGCAAGACAACGCCGAGGGCTGCCAATCCCAGCAGCGGCGTTAGCCAATCGCCCCAGCGCACATAGAGCGTTTGCGTTTGCCGACGGTAGATTGTGTCGGTGTGGAGTTGGTATATGCGGGGCTGCGATCGCCACTGAACTCGACCGTGCGGGTCGAGGATGCCAGAATAGCCCGTGTTCGTTGCCCGGGCTGCCCAGCGATCGGTTTCGATCGCTCGCATCACGTCCTGCGCCTGATGCTGCGCCATCAGCACTTCGCTGTAGGGGTCCAGATTCGAGGCGGTGAGGATAAACTGTCCGCCTGTGGCGGCCTGTCGTCGAAACACTTCCGGAAAGGCAGAATCGTAGCAAATGCTGGCAATTGCCCGCCCGAACGGTGTCTCAAACGTCTGATCCGTGGCTCCGGGCAGCAGGTCAGTCTGCACAGGCGAGAGGCGATTGATCACCACGCCCAAAATCGATCGCAGCGGAATGTACTCTCCGAGCGGCACAATTTTGAGCTTGTTGTAGCGGCTGAGCGTCTGTCCGTCGCCCGTCAGCGTCAGCAGGCTTTGAGTCAGGCGATCGCCCTGCACGACAAACGTTCCCAGCCAGCCGACGCGCCCTTTTCGCTGCACGGCTTGGTAGAAGCTATTCTCGGCTTTGTCGCGATCGTCCCAGCGAAACGGAAACGCGCCCTCCGGCGTCAGCACTGCGTCCGCGCCTTCGTCTGCAAGCCGCTCGTACCCTGTAACGTAGCCATCGACTGCCTGCTGGCGTCCTTCAGCGGTGTGTTTGATCCGCGTCGGCACGTTGCCTTGAATCAGTCCCACTCTCAGCGCTGCCTCCGGGAACTGCGCCATCGGACGGCTATACAGTCCATACCCCACTAAATGCAGCACCGCAACAACAACGACGGCGGAACTCAGCAGCTTATAGAAGGCTTTGTTCGACTGACCCCGGACCTCTGACTCCTGATACCGTATCCACCCTTCCGCAATCAGCCCATTCACCGCCACGATCGCCGCCGTCACGGTCGTAGGACCCGACAGTTGACCGAGATGCAGAATCGCCAAGTTTCCAGGACTTTGCGTATACGAGAGCGATGTCCAATACAGCGATCCCAAACTCCAGAGCCACTCTAAGCCGCACCAGAGGGCAGTGCCGACAAGGACATGGTGCCACGATGAAGTGAGCCAGGAGGAACGATCGTTGCGCTTTCGGATCACCCAGCTCAGCCCGATCGCCCAGATGGCGACCAAAGCTGCACCCCACAGGGTGATGAACGACCAGGCAAAGAGGACGATCGCTACGCTGCCAATCCAGGGGATTCCCAACCACGTCAGCGGATGCAAATCCCGAATCCAGGCTAGCGCTAATCCGTGATAGCCAATTCCCCAGGCAAGCGCTAGCAAAAATACACGTTTTGAGGGTTGAGGGTTGAGGGTTGCAGGCTCGCTTCCCACCATCATCCACAGCGGCACCAGCGCCACCCACGCTAGCGGGAACGCATTCAGCGGAGCTGTTGACAGCGCCATGAGAGCGCCACTGCCAAGGGCAATTCCGA
>NZ_JACJPG010000060.1 GCF_014695955.1 Leptolyngbya sp. FACHB-36
AGAGGTTTTCAGCGATTTAAGCATAGGATTGCGAATTAAATGCAAGTGTGGAATAAGCTTGCCTGTCTCCGCACAGCCGAGACGGCTATCCCACTTAAATTTAATCCCAATTCTCCAAAATCCAGCAACCGATCGAACAACTGAACCGTTGACAGAATCAAGCTTCTGCAATTGCGAATTCCGAATTCCGAATTTTACATAACCCACAATTCTTAACTGCTGGGTGTAAAGGTCAACGCTCGCTCTGCCGCAGTCAAATCCTGCTCCTGCACATCCAGTCGCAGCACTCGACCCGTCGGACCCACGATGAGTCGAGGTAACGTTTTGAGGTCCACGACTTGCAGCGTTTGCATATTGTACGTTGTGTACACAGTGGACCCCGATGCCAGCGTCACATCAATGATCGTCAGAGTTTTAAACGGTGCCAGCGTGCTGTTGAGCAGCGGACGGGGACCGCTACCCAGCGCGCTGGCATGCAGCAAATCCAGCGTGCCGCGATGCCCTGGAAAGTAAGCGTGGTGATGCCCGCTGATGTAGGTGTGGACGCGGTAGCGCTCCAGCATGGCTCCCAGCTTCTCGGCGTCTGCCAGAACTTCCCCTGGTTCATCTCGTCCCGCTGCCACAGCGTATAGCGGCAGATGCCCGATCGCAATGCGCAGTTTCGCCTGCTGCGCCTGCGGGCTAGCAAGGCTTTTCTCTGCCCAGGCAACTTGGTCGGGCGGAATCCGCGAAGTCGAGGCGTCCCAAACGAGATAGAAGATGTCTTTGTGCTGGAAGGTGTAGTAGAAGGGAAACTTGGCGCGATCAACAAACTGAAGCTTGGGGCTGTGCGCTGGGTCGTTCCAGTAAGCCGCCGCCAGGTCTCGCTCGGTTTGGAATAGGTACTTGCCGCTGATCGCCACTGCCGCCGAGGCGTCGTGGTTGCCGATCGTGAAGCCGAAGGGCAAACCTGCGTTGCGAAGCGGTGCGCCAATGTGTTTGTCGAAGCCTGCCCACATCGCTTGAATCTCGGTTCTCGACAGCGACGGCGACTGACCCGCCACCATATCCCCACCCGCCAGCACGATGTCCGGTTGCCAATCGGGAATCAGGTCGATCGCCTTGTGGACTTCGGGGTCGTAGTCGGTTGAACCATAGGCGCTATTCAAATCGCTGATAACGACCAACCGCACATCGCCGCGCACCGGAGCGTACATGCCCTTGGGCGCGATCGCGATGGCAGCAGAACTGTTCGTGGTTGTCACGGCATCACTCGTGGCTGCGGGTATGACATCCGGGCGGGCACTCGTGAACGATCGGTGCGCCAGAACCGCTGCCCCCACTCCACAAGCGGCTCCACCCAACACCAAAAACCGACGACGATTGAGGCTCATAGCATTCGTACGAGAAGCGTTCTGTAGGAGTGTATCTTGCTTTTCCCTCCCTACCGCGCTGTTTGCCACACATCCGGTAGAAATGCTACAAGCCTGAGGGATTCGGACGATCGAATGCTAAATTGATCCCCTGAGGTCGCCGTTTGCGTGGTGCCTCACAGGAGTGATGCATGTCTCAGGATCAGCCACCTCCCGATCCTTCGACCCCAGAGCCAACGAACGACACGCCGCCAGAGACGATCGACGCTCCGCGCGCTGTCTCTCCGCTCAAGACGCAGACGGTCCGGGCACTCCGGACGACGATTCGAGGGCTAGAACGACTGGTAGAGCGATTGGAAGCCGAACCTGACCCAGGTGCCGCTGGATCAGATTTTCTGCCCACTCTGACCTCCACCGCTAACGGCGTGTGGGAGCAGCTTCGGACTAGCTGGCAGCGCATTCAGGCGTGGTGGACAACGGTTTTAGCGCGAATTCG